>NZ_JAMYUM010000011.1:0-225457 GCF_040322975.1 Mesorhizobium sp. M0074 | reverse complement strand
CTTTCCTACTGCCCTACTGCCCTACTGCCCTACTGCCCTACTGCCCTACTGCCCTCGCTTCAAAGCCACCCATTCTTGCGAAACCGCCAGTAAAGAAACGTGCAGATCAGGGCAATTGCCGCCAGGACGGCCGGGTAGCCATATTCCATCCTCAGTTCCGGCATGTCGCTGAAATTCATGCCGTAAATGCCGGCGAATGCCGTCGGCACGGCCAAGATTGCGGCCCATGAGGCAAGCTTCTTGGAGATCGCCGTCTCCTGGCTTTGACCGACCAGAAGGCTCGCCTCGAAGGCGAAGGCGAGAACCTCACGCAGGCTGTCGATCTTTTCCTGGACAGTGCGGATGTGGTCGGTGACGTCGCGAAACAGCGGGTGCATGGCTGTGTGGATTTGCGGCAGATCGGCGCTGGTGAGCCGCCGGCAGACCTCCACCAGCGGCAGGGCCGCATTACGCAGGCGCAAGAGATCGCGGCGCAGCATATAAAGCCGTTCGATATCGGAGCCGGTCATCGGTTTCAGCAGAACCTTGTCCTCGATCGCCTCGACCTCGTTTTCGATCTGCTCAAGCACCGGCATATAGTTGTCGACGATGAAATCGAGAATGGCGTAGAGGACGAAATCCTCGCCCTTGGCAAGCGAATGCGGGCAGCTTTCCCAATGCTGGCGAACGGCCGCGTAGGAGGTCGACGGGCCATGCCTGACGCTGACAATGTAGCCCGCGCCGACGAACAGATGCGTCTCGCCGAAGGTGACGCGGCTGTCGATCAGCTGCGCCGTGCGGGCAACGATGAACAGGGCATCACCATATTGCTCGATCTTCGGTCGCTGGTGCGGATGCTCGGCGTCCTCGATCGCCAGCTCATGCAGATGGAATTGCGCCTGGACGCGCAGCAACAAATTGCGGTCGGGCTCCAGCAGTCCGATCCAGACCACGTGGCCCGGCTTCCCGGCCCATTCGCCGGCTTCCTCGATCGGAATGTCGGCGATGCGCCGCCCAGCCGTATAGACGCCGCAAGCGATTATACCCGACATCGGCGGCGCAGGAGCAAACTCGCGGACGTATTCCATCGCAGCCTCCTGAAGGCGGGGCCTTCATCGCGGAACTGAGAAGTCGGCGCGTCGAAAGCTTAGCGCAATTTTCTGTCAGGTGGCGAATCCGAAATTCGCATCAGTTCTGAGAGAACTGACTTCGCTGGTTGGGTTGCGGGAAGAATAATCTTGTCCGTCTTGTCGCCCTTCGGACGATCGGCCGGCATCTGATCGCCGGTGACGATATAGTAGATCGTCTCGGCGATGTTGGTAGCGTGGTCGCCGATGCGCTCGATGTTCTTGGCGCAAAACAGGAGATGTGTGCAGGGCGTGATGTTGCGTGGGTCTTCCATCATGTAGGTCAGCAATTCGCGAAACAGAGAGGTGTACATGGCGTCGATCTGGTCGTCGCGGTCGCGCACGAAACCGATTTTCTCCACCGACCGCGACGCGTAGACGTCGAGTACTTCCTTGAGCTGGGTCAGTGCCAGATTGGCCAAAGCCTCGAGGCCGCGGAACAGGCTGTTCGGCTGGCGCCCGTCTGCGACGGCAACCACCCGCTTGGCGACGTTCTTGCCGAGGTCGCCTACCCGTTCGAGGTCAGCCGAGATGCGGATCGCGCCGACGATCTCGCGCAGATCCGTCGCCATCGGCTGGCGTTTGGCGATGATGATGATCGCCTTGTCGTCGATCTCGCGCTGTCCCTCATCCAGAACCAGGTCGTCCCGAATGACTTTCTGGGCAAGCCCCGGATCCGCATTGACCAGCGCCGCGACCGCCTGCTCGACCATGCGCTCGGCATGCCCGCCCATCGCCGCGATGCGCTTCGACAGATATTTCAGCTCCTCGTCATAGGCGCTGACGATATGCACGGATTGCATGGACGAAATGCCTTCCCGGGATCTCGTGGTTGAGTCGTTCCCTCGAATCCCCGCTGATACGCTAGCCGGATGACAGAAAAAAGAAACGGCCCATTATGTGCTAGAGATAGTACTACGTTAGCGAGCCGGCAAATGGACCGTGAACGCCGCACCCTTGCCGACCTCCGACCTGATGGAGAGTCTGGCGTTGTGGCGGGTCAGGATATGCTTGACGATGGACAGGCCAAGGCCGGTGCCCTTCTGGGTTCGGCTGTTCTCGACGTCGATGCGGTAGAAGCGCTCGGTGATGCGCGGGATGTGCTCTTCGGGGATGCCGGGGCCGAAATCCCTGATGGTGACGTCGATGCCTGGTTCGGGATCGCTGTCGCTGCGTATGATCGACACCACGACGCGTCCGCCCGACTGACCATATTTGCAGGCGTTTTCCAGCAGGTTTTCGAAGACCTGGAAAAGCTCGTCCCGATCGCCGGGCACGTCGAGCGGCCCTTCCGCGAAATCACGCTCGATGACGACGCCGTTTTCCTTTGCGAGCGGCCCAAGCGAATCGATGACGCTGTCGATGGCCTGGCGCAGGTCGACCTCGGTTCCCGGCTTGAGATAGGGCTTCATCTCCAAGCGCGACAGCGACAGAAGGTCGTCGATGAGGCGCGCCATGCGGCTGGTCTGGTTCTGCATGATCTGCAGGAACTGCTCGCGCGCCGCGGGGTCGTTGCGGGCCGGCCCGCGCAGCGTCTCGATGAAGCCGGCGATCGAGGCGAGAGGCGTGCGCAGCTCGTGGCTGGCATTGGCAATGAAGTCGGCACGCATTCTGTCGATCCGGCGCGCCTCACTCTGGTCCTTGAACACCAGCACGTAGAGATCCGTGGCATGGCCGACTGAAGACGCGCTCACCCGATAGGCTCGTTCGACCGGCAGCTTTTCTATGTAGTCGACGCTGTCCGAAGCGACGTTGCCCGCCAAGATACTATCCAGCAAGGCCTGCATTTCCGGCGCGCGGAATTTCAGCGACAGCGACATGCCGGGGGCAATCCCGCCGAAGGCGGCAAAGGCAGCGGCGTTGGCGTGGACGATGGCGGCGGAGCGATCGAAAATGATCAGCGGATCGGCAACCGCCGCCGCGAGATATTCGCCGGAAAGTTGTTGCACGCTTGACTCGATGGCCGCGGCATTTTCGGTCGATTGGCGGGCGATGCCGGCCGGCAGCATCGCAGCGGCAACCAGCACGGCGCCAGCCAGCAGCACCACATAGCCAGACATGCCGGCAAAACCATAGACCATCAGAACTGCAACGAGGCCGGCCGCCAGCAGCCAGCGGCTGTTCCACAGCCGCATGGCGACGGCTTGCGCCCTGCCTCTCCGCTCTGTGCCGATGTCGGCCATTTGCGCTCCGTCTGCGGCCACTTCAAGAACTTCTTGCTGGACCGGCGCTAGAGCGCAGTGCGTCCAATTGGACGCACAAAGGACGCTCTACCACTTTATCTGCTGCATCGTTCTTTCCGAAAATCGATTCCGATTTTCGGGCCGATGCAGTAAGGCTCCCAATAGCACGAGTCCGGAAGCTGGAAAGGTTCGCCTCGATGAAAAACGCTAAGGAAAGCCCCACCGCACCCTCATCGGGGCCGCTGAAGATCATGATCGACGGCAAGGAGAGGGCGTTCGACATCGAGGCCCCCGCGCTTCCCGACTGGGTCGAGGACCGCAAGCTCACCGCCGGCGGTTACCCTTACGACAAGAAGATGAAGAGCGAGGAGTATGACGAGAGGCTAGAGAAGCTGCAGATCGAGCTGGTCAAGGCGCAGGCGTGGCTGCAGTCGACGGGCAAGCGGGCAATGTCGCTGTTCGAGGGGCGCGACGCTGCCGGCAAGGGCGGCACGATCTTCGTTTTGCGCCAGTATCTGAACCCTCGCACGGCGCGCAACGTGGCGCTGACCAAGCCAACGCCCACCGAGCTTGGACAATGGTACTTCCAGCGCTACGTCGACCACTTCCCGACGTCGGGCGAATTCGTCACCTTCGACCGCTCCTGGTATAACCGCGCCGGCGTTGAACCGGTGATGGGATTCTGCACGCCCGAGCAGCACGAGCAATTTCTGAACGAGGTTCCGCATTTCGAGCGGATGATCCGCAACGAGGGCATACATTTCTTCAAATTCTGGCTGAACATCGGCCGGGAAACGCAGCTCGAGCGATTCCACGACCGCCGCTGGAGCCCGCTGAAGAGCTGGAAGTTTTCGCCAATCGACATCGCCGGCATCACCAAATGGGACGAATACACCAAAGCGCGCGACCTGATGGTCGAGCGCACGCACAAGGAGTTCGCGCCCTGGATCATTGTGCGGGCGAACGACAAACGGCGCGCGCGGCTGGCCGTGATGCAGCGCATTCTCCTTTCGCTTCCCTATGACGGCCGCGACCTCGACGTCATCGGCAAGGAGGACAAGAAGATCATCGGCGAAGGGCCGACTTTCCTCGAAAAATAAGCTCACCTCATCGATACGCGGCTCTCATGCCGCCAGCCGGGCAATCCGCTGCAGTCGCTTCAGCGTGGTGTCGTCCTGCAGCGCCTGCTGGAAAAGCGAGATCTCCTGGTCGATGCGGTCGCAGAGCGCGCCGGTGTCGCCCCTAAGCAGGTCGCGCGTCTGTAGCAGCGCCGCGACAGGCTTCTTGGCGAGTTGCCTGGCTCTTGCCAACGTGGCTTCCTCGACGCTGCCGTCCGTCACGATCTCGCCGACAAGGCCCAGTGCCCTGGCATCTTCGGCGGCGAGCGTGTCGCCCAGGCAGAAGAAGCGGAACGCCCCGGCATAGCCGAGCTTCTGCGGCGCCAGAATGCTGGTCGCCGCGTCCGGCACCAGGCCGAAATCGACGAACGGCACCCGAAACGTGCTCTTGCTCGAGGCGATCACCATGTCGCAGTGGAACAGGATGGTGCAACCGACGCCGACGGCGTCGCCGTCGACACAGGCAAGGACCGGTTTCGGGAACGTCGCCAGCGTGCGGAACATATCGGTGACGGCGGCGATCAGTCGCCGATGTTTGGTGGCGTCGAGAAATTCGGAGAAATCGGCACCGAGGCAGAAGCACCCGGCCAAGCCGCGCAGGACCACGACGCGGACGTCGTCGTCGACAGCGGCTTCGTGGAATGTCCTGGCCAGGCTTTCATAGGCCCGCCTGTCCAGCACCGGGCGGCCGTCACCCGACGATACCGTGACGATCAGCGTGTGATTGCGGAATTCTGCTTTTGCGTGAACGTTCATGGCCTCTCTCCAATCTCACGAGGCGCGTCTCTGTCCGAGCATGTCCGGGTACCCTCTGGCCAGCACCGGCGCAAAATGGTTGCGGCGCGAACGCACCACGTCGAGCGTGTGCTCGTTGAAGGTGAGCAGTGTGGCAACCACCTGCTGGTTGCCATAGGTACGCTGGTAACCGAGCGGCGTTGCCAGGAAATGCAGCTGCAGCGCGCGAAGCACCCACATCGGCTCGAATTCGATGATCACCTGATTGACGTTGCGCTTCAGACCCCACTCGACGAAGCCGGCGATCAGCTCGGTGCCGACCGTCGACACGCCGCGCCGACCGTCGCGGAATCCCGGCGCAACCGCATAGCGGGTCAGTTCATAGACATTCGGGCCCGACGGTGGGGTTCCCTCATAAAGGTCCGCCAGCACATCGGTTAGAAGATGTGCCCGGGTCGTCGGCAACATCCGCTGATAACCGGCGAGCTCGCCATTGCGGATGACGATCTGGTGCACTGCCTCGTCGTGGTCGAATTGATCGATCTCGAGGCCATCAGGGCGCTGCAGATCGGTCCATCCCATCTCTTCGACGAAAACTCTGTAACGCAAACGATGAACTGCCTCCCAGAGGTCGGGCCGTTCCATCAATTCCTGGGTCGTGAGGGAAAAAAGCATTTGCCGTCTCCTAGTTTCAATAGGAAGATACGGCCGTGCTTTCCCAAAAAAATTACGCGATCACGCAAGCAAGAATTTCTAGGCCGGCGCGGCCGACCTAGTTAATATAGCCGCGCCTTATCGCTTCCGCGACGGCCTGGACCCGGTTGACGGCACCGAGTTTGCTTTTGGCGTTAAGAAGGTGTTTCTCTGACGTGTGTTCCGAAATGCCGAGAATTTGTGAAATCTCCCATTCGGACTTGCCAACAGCAGCCCATTGCAGGCATTCGCGCTCACGCGGCGTTAATTCGACATGATCGATGGTTTTGCCCGCCATGGTGTGGAGCTGCATTGCGCGGCCAATCGCATAAGTCGAGACCAGCGACACCAACCCGAACTCGGCACTCGACAATTCGACAGCCTCGCCGCCTAGCGACACCATGACGATCTGGCCATCGAGCGTGATTAGCGGGAAGGCCAACCCGTCGCGCAGCTTGAATTCGCCGGCATCGCCCATCACCTCGCCGCCGCTCTTGCCGATGCGGATGCCCTGAGATGCTTCCCGCCACTGGAATGGCGCTTGAAGCTGCTTCATGTGGCTGACGACGGGGTCGTGATCGACGTAGTTGCGCGCGACGTAGCGCTCAAGCCATTCAGCCGGCCAGTCGCAGAGCAGCACATGGTCCTTTTGCTGGTTTCTCGGCGTGCCAGGTTGCGGAACCGTCCCGGCCATCAGCGCCGTCAGCCCGAACCCGCTTGTTACCCCCAGCAGCTTTTCGCAGACGGCGGCGGCTGTGCCGGCGTGCTGCAACTGATCTATCAACTCCAGCGTACGATCGAAATGACCCATCGCAACATCTACCCCATGTTGCCTTCCGCTCTTGAGGCCAATGGCAGTGATCAACCCGCACCACGCCATCAACCCCGGACTGCAAAGCTGCCTCCCCTGTGCGTCCTACTGCTCCTCTTCAGCCGGCATCACGCAGTCACTTGCAAACTCACTAAACAATATCCCTAAATTGCAATGATGAAACCAAAAACCGTCGTACCTGTGTTTTTTTCGTACAAAAACCTGTGTTATTTCGTACGAAAGGCGGGGCAAGACCGGACGGAGTCGTCGCGTGGCGTTTCGGCGCATATCCATTTCATTGATCTTGATATTGATCGGAGCGCAATCGCTTGCGGCTGCTGCGCTCGCCGCGGAGCCGCAGGTGCCGGTGTTCTGGGACGCCAAGGAGCGGCTGCCAAAGCCGGACCTTTCGATGCTGCCGCGGCTGCGATTCCTGACCACCACGGATTTCCCGCCGTTCAATTTCCTCGATGGGGCAGGCCGGCTGTCGGGCTTCCATGTCGACCTGGCGCGCGCCATCTGCGCCGAGCTCGGCATTGCCGAAAAATGCCAGATCCAGGCGCTGCCCTGGGCCGAGCTCGAAGGTGCGCTCGGGAAAGGCGAGGGCGAAGCGATCATTGCCGGCATCGCCGCGACGCCGGAGTCGCGGTCGAAATACGCATTTTCACGCTCCTACCTGCAATTTCCGGCACGCTTCATCATGCTGAAGACACAGGCGCTGACCGAACCAATGTTCGACAAGCTGCGCAGCAAGCGTGTCGGCGTGATCGCCGGCTCCGCGCACGAGCGGATGCTGCGCGATTATTTCGGCGACGTCCAAATCGTCCCGTTCGCAAAGCCGGAGGAGCTTTATGGCGAGCTGAAAGCCGGCAAGATCGACGCCGCCTTCGGCGACGGCATGCGTTTCGCCTTCTGGCTCGGCGGTTCGGATGCAGCGGGCTGCTGCCGCTTTGCCGGCGGCCCCTATCTGGCGCCCGAATATCTCGGCTCAGGCATGGCAATCGCCACCAGGGCCGACGATCCGGCACTGGCCGCCGCTTTCGACTACGCGCTGCAGGAAATCTCGGTGAAAGGCACGTTCGCCGAGTTCTATCTGCGCTATTTTCCCGTCAGTTTTTTCTGAGCTTGGCCGCCGGCTCAGGTCAGCGTGCGAAGGCGGGCCTTGGCGGCTCGCGCAATGGCGGCGACCGTCAGCGCATCGAGGTCGAGTTCCCGGCGGACGAGCTGCAGGACGCGCACCTCCTCCAGGCGCATTTCGAGATCGACAGCTGCGACCTCGAAGGCGGCGGCATAGGCGGTGTCACGCAGGCGTTCGGGCAGCGCCTCGGCGACGCGCGCCAGGACGCCCTCCAGCCCATCCTTTTCATGCAGCATTTTCTGGCAGGCCTGGGCGACCTCGACCAGCCGCTCCTGGTTGAAATCCTCAAACACCGGCCAGGATCGAACGACGTCGCCGATCCGCGCCAGTTCGACGTCGGTCATGTCGCGGTCTGACGCCGAGGTGATGACCATCAGGTAGATCATGGCTTCGTGTGGCGACAATGGCATTTACAACTCCTTGAGACGGTCCCGAAGTTAGGAACGAGGGACCGGCGCCGCAAGGAAAAACAGCCGCGATCGTTGGCGCTCCGATCACGCCTTGGAACTTGATCCATCCTGACTATCGGGACGGGGGCTCTTAATCTTCTTGCCTGATCACGGTGCTGCCCGAAAACCGGGTTCCACTTTTCGGGATCATGGTCTAGAGCATGCGGCTGCCGGCATGGATGCTGGCAAAGTTGCAGGAATAGCATCATGGCCGAACAACAGCCGATCGATCTCAGCCCGGAAGTCCTCGCCGCCGCCGCCGAAAGCAAGGCGTGGCCATTCGAGGAAGCGAAAAAGATCGTCGCCCGCTACGCGAGCAGCGGCTACCCGGAAACGGTGCTGTTCGAGACCGGCTACGGCCCGTCCGGCCTGCCGCACATCGGCACGTTCGGCGAGGTGGCGCGCACATCTATGGTGCGCCACGCCTTCCGCGTGCTGACTGAAGACAAGGTCAAGACGCGGCTGCTGTGCTTCTCCGACGACATGGACGGATTGCGCAAGGTGCCGGACAATGTGCCTAACAAGGACATGCTGCGCGCCTATCTCGGCAAGCCGCTGACCAGGATACCGGACCCGTTCTCCAATGAGTATCCGTCCTTCGGCGCCGCCAATAACGCACGGCTGCGCGCTTTCCTCGACCGTTTCGGCTTCGATTACGAATTCGCTTCCTCGACCGACTATTATACTTCCGGCCGCTTCGACGCGACGCTGCTCAAGATGCTCGAGCGCTTCGATAAGGTGATGGCAATTATGCTGCCGTCGCTGCGCGAGGAGCGGGCGCTGAGCTATTCGCCCTTCCTGCCGATCCATCCCAAGACCGGCATCGTCATGCAAGTCGCGATCGACGAGCGCAAGCTCGACGCCGGCACCATCGTGTGGCGCGACCCGGACACCGGCGAGCGCTTCGAGACGCCGGTGACCGGCGGTCATGCCAAGCTGCAATGGAAGCCAGATTGGGCGATGCGCTGGGCAGCACTCGGCGTCGATTACGAGATGTCCGGCAAGGATCTGATCGATTCCGTCAAGCTCGCCGGGCAGATTTGCCGCGCGCTCGATGCTCCGGCACCGGAGGGCTTCAATTATGAGCTGTTCCTCGATGAGAACGGCCAGAAGATCTCGAAGTCGAAGGGCAATGGGCTGACCATCGACGAGTGGCTGACTTACGCGCCGACCGAGAGCCTTAGCCTTTACATGTTCCAGCGCCCGCGAACCGCGAAGAAGCTTTATTTCGACGTCATCCCGAGGGCGGTAGACGAATATTACACGTTCCTCTCTGCCTATCAGAGGCAGGACTGGAAGGAGCGGCTGGGCAATCCGGTCTGGCACATGCATGACGGCAATCCCCCGGCAGTCGACCTGCCGGTTCCGTTCTCGCTGCTGCTCAACCTGGTCAGCGCCTCGAATGCGCAGAACAGGGACGTGCTGTGGGGTTTCATTTCGCGCCACGCGCCGGGTGTGACGCCGACAACCCATCCCGAGCTCGACCGGCTGGCCGAATATGCCATCCGCTATTTCGACGATTTCGTGAAGCCGGCGAAAGTGTACCGTGCTGCCGACGCGGTCGAGCGCGAGGCGCTGACCAAGCTTTCGGAAGCGCTCGCCGCGCTGCCGGCTGATGCCGACAGCGAGGCAATCCAGAACGCTGCCCTCAATGTTGCGCGCAAGATCGAGCGCTACCAGGATCATTCCAAGCAGAGCCCGGAGGGCGGACCCGGTGTCTCCGTCGCCTTCTTCCAGATGATCTATCAGGTGCTGATAGGTCAGGAACGCGGGCCGCGCTTCGGCTCCTTCGCCGCGCTCTACGGCATCGCCGAAACGCGCGAGCTCATTCAGCGGGCGCTGGCTGGTCAGCTGGCGGCATGAGGACGCCGTCTTGCTCCTCCAGGATCGAGCTAGGCGCTACAGGCGCGGATCGCGACGCAGCAGCCGGGAGCGGCGGCAGGCCTGAAACGCTCGGCGGCGGCCCGAAGACGCCTTTTTTTGCTGCACGCGCCTTCTCGCCGGCTTCTGCGTAAGGGCCGCCCTTGGCGGCGCGCGCCCAGCCATTTTCGACCAGCCATTGGCCGATATCCTGATTGCCGATCCGGCACTCGGCGGCGATCAGATCACGACCGCCTTCGGGCGGCACGGCACAGACCACCGCACGACTGCGGAGAAAGGCGCGGAAGGCCGTTCGCGCCCGAATGCCGCAATTCCAGGACTCGCCGCCGTCGGTGCAAGTCTCCTCCTGCTTGACGATGTCGATACCGGAAACCGCAATCGAATAGCCCTTTACTTCGATGACCCCGGCGGCCGACGCGACTGGCTGGAATAGTTTCGTGCCTTTCCAGTCGTCGGGCATTTTCGTTTTTGGCGGCTTGGGCGGTCCGGCCAATGCCAGATCGCTCAACGGGGCGCGCGGCTCTATCCGTTCAAGCTCGTTGGAACCGAGCTGCGGCGGCACCACGATTTCTGGATCGATTGCCCTCGAATGCGCCGCCTGCTTGGCCGGCACTGGCTTCGGGATGGCCGACGTAGCCGGCGCGGCGGGCTGCGGTTCAACGCCGACCTGGATTTGCTCCCAGGGGCCGCCGCTTTCGCTCTGGACGGCGCGGCCGGCGGCGACAATTGCCGTGGCCATCGCCGGGATCGCCAGAACAGCCAAGGCAAGGTGAGGCAGACGCACCGGCCCCGCGCCTACTGGCTTGCCCAGACAATCCGCGCCACCCATTCGACATCGCGCATGGGGATGTCGCGGTCCGGGTGATCGGGATTGAGGGAGACCAGCGCGATTGACCTCGGTGTCTGGCCGTCGAGCACCTTGGCCATCACCTCGCCGGCATTGGTCTTGACGACGACGCGATCACCCTTTCGTATGGTAGCCCCTGGCTCGACGATCAGGACATCGCCATTGCGATAGAGCGGCAGCATGGAATCGCCCTGGACCTTCAAGGCATAGGAGGTTTCGGTTGCCCGTGCCGGAAGCTCGATCAGGTCCCATCCCTGCCCCGCTGGAAACCCGGCGTCGTCGAAGAAGCCACCGGCGCCCGCCTGGGCGAAGCCGAGCAGCGGCACCGACGATCTCTGCACGGGTAGTGCGCCGGAATGACTCCGACCCTCGACCAGCCCCGCAAATTCATCCAGCGAGGCGCCGGTTGCCTCGATGATCTTGGCCAGCGATTCGGTCGACGGCCAGCGCGGCCGTCCATCTGAGGACAGCCGCTTCGATTTGTTGAAGGCGGTCGAGTCGAGGCCAGCGCGCCTGGCCAGTCCAGAGGCCGAAAGCGAATAACGCTCGGCAAGAGCGTCGATGGCGGCCCAAACGCGGTCGTGCGAGAGCACCTTGCTCTTCCTTCGAAACAGGAAAAAATACCTTCCCTGTTCTATCCCTTGGCCGCCATCTTGTCCACCGCCGAAGACGGGGTCAGGCTGCCTCCTTGGCCTCGTCTCTGGTATAGGGATCGAAGCGCTCGTAGAAGGTCTCGCCCTTCTCGGCCATATCAAGCAGCAGCTTCGGCGCCTTGAACTCGGTGCCGTATTTCTTCTGCAGGCGCTTGGCGAGTTTGACGAATTTCTTCGCGCCGATGCCGTCGATGTAGGACAGTGCACCGCCTGTATAGGGCGCGAAGCCGAAGGCCAGGATCGAGCCGACATCGGCCTCGCGTGGGTCGGTAACGATGCCCTCTTCCATCACCCGTACCGCCTCAAGCGCGATGGTGACCAACAGCCGCTGCTTCAGTTCCTCATAATCGACCTGCTCCGGCGCCAGCTGCGGGTAGAGATCCCTGAGGCCTGGCCACAGCTTCTTCTTGGCCGGTTTTGCCGGATAGTCATAGAAGCCCTTGCCGTTCTTGCGGCCCAAGCGACTATGCGTGTCGACCATCGTGTTGATCAGCGCCATCTGCTTCGGATCGACCGCCTTGTCGCCGAGGTCGCGCATGGTCTGCTTCATGATCTTCTGGGCAAGGTCGATCGCCGTCTCGTCGGTCAACGCCAAAGGACCGACCGGCATGCCGGCGGCCTTGGCCGCGTTCTCGATCATTGGCGCCGGAACACCTTCGATCAGCATCTTGTAGGCCTCCGACATGTAGCGCAGCACGCAGCGATTAACATAGAAGCCGCGCGTATCGTTGACGACAATCGGCGTTTTCTTGATGGCACGGACAAAGTCGATCGCGGTTGCCAACGCCTTGTCGCCGGTCTTCTTGCCGAGGATGATCTCGATCAGCATCATCTTGTCGACCGGCGAGAAGAAATGGATGCCGATGAAATTCTTCGGCCGCGCCGAATTCCTGGCCAGCGATGTAATCGGTATGGTCGACGTATTCGAGGCGAAGATCGCCGACGGCTTGAGCACAGCCTCGGCCTGTTCGGTGGCACCCTTCTTTACGGCCGAATCCTCGAATACCGCCTCGACCACAAGATCGCAGCCGGCGAGATCCGCATAGTCGGCCGTCGGCGTGATTAGCGACAGCAACTGATACTTGTCCTGCGGCTTGGCACGGCCCTTCTTTACCTGATCCGAGATCAGGTTGTCGGAATGCGCCTTGCCCTTGGCGGCGGACTCCATGTCGCGGTCGAGCAGCACCACCGGAATGCCGGCCTTGGCCGTCACATAGGCTATACCGGCGCCCATGAAGCCGGCGCCGAGTACGCCGATCTTCTTGAACTTCGTTTCCGGCACACCGGCCGGGCGGCGCGCGCCCTTGTTCAGTTCCTGCAGCGACACGAACAGCGAACGGATCATCGCTGCCGCTTCCCTGGTCTGCATGATCTCGGTGAAATAGCGTTGCTCGATCCGCAAGGCGGTGTCGAACGGCACCAACAGGCCCTCATAGACGCATTTCAGGATGGCGGCAGCGGCGGGATAATTGCCATAGGTTTCTCGGCGCAGAATGGCGATGGCCGGCGGCCACAGATTGGCACCGGCCACCGAATAGATCGGGGCGCCGGGCAGCTTGAAGCCCTTTTCATCCCATGGCGCCACCGGTTTCAAGCCGTTCCTGATCATCGCCTTGGCGGTTTCGACCAGCTTGTCCGGCTCGGCAATCTCATGGATCAGGCCCATCGACTTGGCCTTCTGAGGCGACAGCGTCTGGCCGGACGTCAGCATTTGCAGCGCCTGCTGCTGGTCGGTCAGCCGTGGCACGCGCTGGGTGCCGCCGGCCCCCGGAAAAATGCCGATCTTCACTTCGGGAAGCGCCATCCTCACTTTGTCTGAATCGGCCGCGACACGGCCATGGCAGGCGAGCGACAATTCGAACGCGCCACCCATGCATGTGCCGTTGATCGCCGAAACCCATGGCTTTCCCGAAGTTTCCAGCTTACGGAACAGGCCGTTCATGGTGCCCGCATTGTCGAACAGCGCCTTGGTCTCCTTCTCCGGGTCCTTCGCCTTGTCGGCGGCGAAGGTCGCCAGCATCTTCTGCAGCATGGTGATGTCGGCGCCGCCCGAGAACGTATCCTTGCCGGAGGTGATCACCGCGCCCTTTATCGCTGCATCGCTCGCCACTTTGTCGACGATGGTATTCAGTTCGAGCATCACCTCCTCGGTGAAGACGTTCATCGAACGGTCCGGCATGTCCCAGGTGACCAGCGCAATGCCGTCGGCGTCGATGTCGAGGGTGAAATTGGTGTAGCTCATCATCTCTCTCCGTCAGACGCGTTCGATGATCGTTGCAGTGCCCATGCCGGCGCCGATGCAAAGCGTCACCAGCGCGGTGTTGAGGTCGCGGCGTTCCAATTCGTCCAGCACCGTACCGAAGATCATCGCACCGGTGGCGCCGAGCGGATGGCCCATGGCGATGGCCCCACCATTGACGTTGATCCGGTCATGCGGAATGTCGAAAGCCTGCATGTAGCGCAGCACCACCGAAGCGAAGGCCTCGTTGAGCTCGAACAGGTCGATGTCCGACAGCCTCATCTTCGCCCGCTTCAACAGCTTCTCGGTGACGTCGACGGGGCCGGTCAGCATCAGCACCGGTTCGGAGCCGATATTGGCGAACGCACGGATGCGTGCGCGCGGCTTGAGGCCGAGCGTCTTTCCCGCCTTTTTCGAGCCGAGCAGCACGGCCGCCGCGCCATCGACGATGCCGGAGGAATTGCCGGCATGGTGGACGTGGTTGACCTGTTCCACCTCGGGATGCTTCTGCACGGCGACGGCGTCGAAGCCGCCCATTTCGCCGGGCATGACGAAGGACGGGTTGAGCGCGGCCAGCGACTGCATGTCGGTCGAGGGCCGCATATGTTCGTCATGGTCGAGAATGGTCAGGCCGTTCTGGTCCTTGACCGAGATCACCGAATTCTTGAAGCGGCCCTCGCCCCACGCCTTGGCGGCACGCTTCTGGCTTTCGACTGCGTAGGCATCGACGTCGTCGCGCGAAAAGCCGTATTTGGTGGCGATCAGGTCGGCCGAGATTCCTTGCGGCACGAACCAGCCGGGCAGGCCGACCGATGGGTCCATGAACCAGGCGCCGCCGGAGGCGCCCATGCCGACGCGCGACATCGATTCGACGCCACCGGCAATGACGATCTCGTCGGCGCCCTGCGCGATCTTGGCGGCGCCGAAATTGATGGCGTCGAGGCCCGAGGCGCAGAAGCGCGATATCTGCATGCCAGGCGCCTTGGTGTCGTAGCCGGCCTCGAAAGCGGCGGCACGTGGAATGACCGCACCCGCCTCGCCAACCGGATCGACACAACCGAAGATGATGTCGTCGACGGTGCCGGTGTCCAGCCCGTTGCGATCGCGGATGGCCTCGAGCACCTTGGCGCCGAGCCGCACCGCCGGCACTTCGTGCAGCGAGCCATCCTTCTTGCCCCTGCCGCGCGGCGTGCGCACGGCATCATAGACATAAGCTTCGGCCATTTTCCTGCTCCTTGGGTTTGCTGAAACTCGCTCAGAGCGAGCGCCCGATCAGCAATTTCATGATCTCGTTGGTGCCGCCGTAGATGCGCTGGACGCGGGCGTCGCGGAACATGCGCGCAATCGGATATTCATTCATGTAGCCATAGCCGCCATGCAATTGAAGGCATTCGTCGACTACTTTTCCTTGCAGGTCCGACAGCCAGTATTTGGCCATAGACGCGGTCACCGGGTCGAGGCCGCCGTTAATGTGGCGGGCAACGCAGTCATTATAGAAGACGCGGCCGATGGTCGCCTCGGTCTTCAATTCGGCAAGTTTGAACTGGGTGTTCTGGAATTCGATGATGGCCTTGCCGAAGGCCTTGCGCTCCTTGACGTAGTCGATGGTAAGCGCCAGCGCCCGCTCGACCATGGCGATAGCAGTGGTGCCGATCTGCAGCCGCTCCTGCGGTAATTGCTGCATCAACTGGACGAAGCCCTGGCCTTCCTCGTTGCCGAGCAGGTTCGAGGTCGGCACACGCACGTCGTTGAAGAACAGTTCCGACGTGTCGTTGGCCTTGAGGCCGATCTTGTCGAGGTTGCGGCCGCGCTCGAAACCTTCCACCTCGTCAGTCTCGACGACGATCAGCGAGATGCCCTTGGCGCCCTTCTCAGGATCGGTCTTGGCAACGACGATGATGAAATTGGCGAGCTGGCCGTTGGTGATAAAGGTCTTCGAGCCGTTGAGCTTGTACTGGTTGCCGTCCTTTTCGGCGCGCGTCTTGACGCTCTGAAGGTCGGAGCCCGCACCGGGCTCGGTCATGGCGATGGCGCCGATCAGCTCGCCGGTCGCCAGCCTCGGCAGCCACTTCTTCTTCTGCTCCTCCGAGCCGTAGTGGAGGATGTAGGGGGCAACGATCGAATTGTGCAGGCCAATGCCGAACCCGTCGACGCCGACATGGCCGATCGCCTCGATGATGGCGCTCTCATGCGCGAAGGTGCCGCCCGATCCGCCATATTCCTCCGGCATCGAGGCGCAGAGCAGGCCGGCAGCACCCGCCTTCAGCCAGCTCTCGCGGTCGACCATTTCGTTCTTCTCGAATTCGTCGTAACGCGGCGCGATCTCTTCCGACATGAAGCGGTGCGCCATGTCGTAAAGCATGCCGACCTCGTCCGCCGCCCAGGCGGGCTTGGGAAGGCCGAGGATTTCGGCGGGGTGGGTCATGGTTTCTCCCTCGCGCCAACGTTCTCCTCCCCCTCGAGGGGAGGGTAGCCGCGAAGCGGCCGGGTGGGGTCGCCGATGACGTGCTCGACCTTGTCTTTTACAACCTGCGCCATATGCCACGGCATTGCGATCATTTTCCTCCAAGGCATGCACCAGAATGGAGGTCGGCGCACTGCACGCAGGACCCCTCCCGGCCCTTCGGGCCACCCTCCCCTCGAGGGGAGGGGAACGCCGAAGCTAGAACGCTTCCGCCGGCAGTGCCATCAATGTGTCGGCACCGCTGGAGATGCGGGCAAGATGCGCCGACGTCTCCGGCATGATCCGCTCTATGAAGAAGCGCGCCGTCACCAGCTTGTTGTCGTAGAAAGACGAAGCGCCGTCGGCGCCATTCGCCAATTTCGCTGCGGCCACCCTGGCCATCTGCGCCCACATATAGCCCAGCGCCACCAGGCCGAAGAGATGCATGTAATCGGTCGAGGCGGCACCGGCGTTATCGGGCTTGGCCATGCCGTTCTGCACCAGCCACATCGTCGCCGTCTGCAGATCGTTGAGGCCCTTCTTCAGCGCCTTGGTGAAGGGCGCCATCGTCTCGTCGGTGCGGTTTTCCTCGCAGAACTCTCCGACTTCCTTAAAGAAAGCCTGGACCGCGCGGCCGCCATTCAAGGCCAGCTTGCGGCCGACGAGGTCGAGCGCCTGGATGCCGTTGGCACCCTCATAGATCATGGCGATGCGCGCATCGCGGACGAACTGGCTCATGCCGTGCTCTTCTATATAGCCGTGGCCGCCGAAGACCTGCTGCGCCATTACCGCATGATCGAACCCCTTGTCGGTGAGCACGCCTTTGACCACCGGCGTCATCAGGCCGGTGTAGTCGTCTGCGACCTGGCGATCTTTGTCGTCACCGGAGCGGTGAGCGATGTCGGACTTGATCGCCGTCCACAGCGCCAGCGCGCGGCCGGCCTCGTTGAAAGCCTTCATGGTCATCAGGCTGCGGCGGATGTCCGGATGGACGATGATCGGATCGGCCTTCCTGTCCGGCGCCTTCGGCCCTGACAGCGAGCGGCCCTGCAGACGATCCTTGGCGTAGGAAACCGCATTCTGGTAGGCAACCTCAGATAGCGAAAGTCCCTGCAGGGCGACGCCAAGCCGCGCCTCATTCATCATGGTGAACATTGCTTTCAGCCCGCCATTGGCCTCGCCGAGCAGCGTGCCTTCAGCGTCGTCGTAATTCATGACGCAGGTCGAGTTGCCATGGATACCCATCTTCTCCTCGATCGAGCCACAGGAGACGGTGTTCTTCTCGCCCGGATTGCCTGAGGCATCGAGCTTGAGCTTCGGCACGATGAACAGCGAGATGCCCTTCACGCCATCCGGCGCGCCCTCGATACGGGCCAGCACCAGGTGGACGATATTGTCCGACATGTCATGCTCGCCGGCCGAGATGAAGATCTTCTGACCGGAGATCCTGTAGGTGCCGTCGCCATTTGGGACGGCCTTGGTGCGCAGCAAGCCAAGATCGGTTCCGCAGTGTGGCTCGGTCAGGTTCATGGTGCCGGTCCAGGCGCCCTCGACCAGCTTCGGCAACCATGTTGCCTTCTGCTCTTTGGTGCCATGGGTGATGATCGCAGCGATCGCGCCTTGCGTCAGGCCGGCATACATCATCAGCGACATATTGGCCGACACCATGTATTCGGCAACCGCAGTGTGCACCGCGTAGGGCAAGCCTTGCCCGCCAAACTCGACAGGTGCCGCGAGCCCCATCCAGCCGCCTTCGCGATACTGGTCGAAAGCTTCCTTGAAGCCTTTCGGCGTCGTTACCGAACCGTCGTCATGGCGCATGCAGCCTTCCACGTCGCCAACGCGGTTCAGCGGCTGCATCACGTTTTCGGCGAGCTTCGCGCCCTCGGCAAGGATGGCCTCGAGCACATCCGGCGTCGCGTCGGAAAATCCGGGAAGATTGGAATAACGCCGATATCCCAGCACTTCGTTCAGCACGAACAGCGTGTCCCGGACCGGCGCTCTGTAGATCGGCATGCGTTTCCTCCACCATGCGGTCTTGGCCCCGAAATCAGCCCCAGCATATGAGGATGGCAGACGGACCAACGTTGTGGTCGAGATAACAAATATTGACGTTTGCGTAAACGTCAATTCGGCGGTGCGTCAAATTTTCCCCCGCGCGCCAGGACGACAAACGACAAAGCACGGCAAACGACGAAGAACCGCGCACCGAAAGCCACGCGGCTCTTATTCGTCACAAATCGAAAGCTTAGTTTAGCTCGCTACGCTGGCCTGCGGCGTCGAGCGCTCGATCAGCATTTGCCGGACGGTCGACATCGAAGCACTCAGTTCGCTGATGGCGTCGTCGATCAGCGCCCGCTGCTTCTGCAGACGGGCAAGCTGCTTCTCCGACTTGTCGAGCGCCAGCCGCAATTGCTTGGTGTTGGAGCCGTTCGGATCATAGAGGTCCATCATCTGCTTGACGTCGCGCAGCGAGAACCCGACCTTGCGGCCAAGCAGGATCAGCTTCAGCCGGGCCCTGTCGCGGCGTGTATAGAGACGGGTCGAGCCGTCGCGCTGCGGGTTGAGCAGACCCTTGTCCTCATAGAAACGCAGCGTACGCAGCGTCACTCCGTATTTCTTGGCCATTTCGCCGATGCGGACAAGCTCTTCACCGGCTTCGCTCGACATATCGTTGGTGTTGGCCGCGGCTTGGCCGGGCGAAATAAGTTTCATGGTCACTGGCTTTCCCCGTCTGGTGGCGTCGCGGTCGCGGACCTTGCGTCGCCTGAGTGAAAGCGGGGGCGTGCTTCCACTCGTGGTTTCAACAAACAAATCGCAAACGGCGTAATCCGCTCATTTACGTTTACGTCAATTCTATATCGATAGCCGCCTCACCACGCAAGAGCGTTCTGGTCTTGCAACTTTATGCCGCAGCACCAGCGGACAACCTAAAAGGTCGTTGCCGATTTCGGGAGCGATCATGCGGCTGATCAAAATTCTACAACGTCTTTTGCGCGTCCAAAAAAGACACCCGGCGCCGTCGGCGGCCAGCCGACAAAGTTGCAACTTCTTAAGCTTGGTTAACGCGTTGTTTACCACGTTGGGGCGAAATGTGCGCATGTCGGTTACCCGTGTCTATCCTGTACTGAATTTTTCACGGTTTTTCGGAGCGCGGATGAGACCCGGGAAGCTCGTCTTCCACTGCAACAAGCCAAGCAGTCGCCTTCGTCCCGGCAGGACTTTGGGAACCTGGTGAAAGCCAGCAATTCTGAAACGGGCGCATTGATGAACAGCAAGCGGTCCTACCTCGATACACTCAACGCCGGCAGGCAACGCCGGCCGCACACGACGCTTGAAGAGCTCAACCGCTCCCTGGAAACTCTGGAGCAGCGGCTGGAGCGGACGCGCGAGGAGACGGCAAGCCACCCCGATCCGCGCCGACCAGCGGCAGAACCACGCTATCCCAGCGCCCAACCCTATGGCCAGCAGCGCCGGTATGAGGATCCACGCGCGCAGCGGCCGAAAGGTCCAGCAGCGGCTTTCGACCAGAATTACCAGGCGATCGCCCGCGATATCGACCGGGTACGCGGCCAGGAGGACAGCGTCGCCCTAGCCGGCAAGATCGCCGGGGAATTGCGCGGCCTGCGCGAAGACTTGCGCCAGCAGATGACCTCCGGCCTGCAACGCGAGTTCGAGGTACTGCGCAAGAATATTGGGCGAGCCTTCCAGTCAAATGGCGGCGGCAAAGGCAGCGCCGAACTCAGCGTCGAATTCGAGCGGCTTTCCGGCGCCATCCAGACACTGGCCGAAAAAAGCGACGACAGAAGCGTCAATATGCTGCGGCTCGAGCTTGAGCAGGTCAAAGCCGCGCTCGATACGCTGGCGCGCGAGGAGAGCGTGCAGGCGGTCGGACGCCGCTGGGACGATTTCGACCGCCGCTGGAACGCTTTCGAGGATCGCGTCGAGGCCGATCAGCGCAAGCGTTCCGATGCACCCGGCCTGTCGGCGCTGACGGAGCGGCTCGAACAGATCAGCAATGCCGTCAGCAATCTGCCGGAATCGCTGTCGCTGCGCTCGCTCGAGGAAAAGGTCCGCACGCTTGCCGGAGCGGTCGACCATTTCGCCCGCCAGCAGGACAATCGCGGCGGCGACACATTCAGTCAGATCGACGAGCGGCTCGACGAGATTTCCCGCGCGATCGTCGCCTCGACGGTTGCCGCGCAAGCCAATTCGTTCGACCCCGAGCCCTTCGAACGCATCGAGAAGCGGATCGATTCACTGGCCCAGCAAATCGAAGAAGTGTCGCAGGATCGTCCGGGTCGGGAGGTCATCGACCGTCTCAACACATTGTCGAGCCGCGTGGATGAACTGGCCGGCCGAGCCAATCTGCCGGAACAGGCGATGGAGCGCCTTGCCAGGCAAGTCGCGCTTATTGCCGACAAGATCGACCACGCGCCTGCCATGCCCGACGCCGACTACATCTTCCAGGGGCTCGAGCAGCGCTTCGACGTGCTGTCCAGCATGATGGAACGTCGCCAGGGCGACGCAATCGAACAAGGCAACATGCTGTTTCGCGACCTTGAGCGCCGGTTGGACGAGGTCGCCGACAGGCTGGACCAGCGCATGCCGCAGGTCGATAGCGCCGGCATTATGGATGCTATCGACGCCCGCTTCACCGCGCTGGCCAAGCGGATTGAGACGCGCGTTCCAGATCCCGCCAACGAGGCGGCGATCCGTGGCCTGGAGAGCCGGCTCGAAGACATCTCAAGCCGGCTGGATTCGTCCGCGGCGCAGGTCGCCAGCATCGACCCGGCGTTGATCCGCAGCCTTGAAGCGCAGGTCGCCGGCCTGACGGCGCATCTTTCCAAGCCCGGCACGCCGCTGCCGGAATTCGACGACATCAGCCCGCGTCTCAACGAAATCGAGAAGTCGCTGGCCGGAACCCGCGATTCCATCCTCGGCGCGGCGCGCGAGGCGGCTGAGAGCGCCGTCCGCTCACTGGCCGGATCAAGCGCCAACACGGCGGCCGTTACCGGCCTCGCCCAGGACCTGAAGACGCTCGAGGCACTGACGCGCCGTTCGGACGAGCGCAATTCGAGAACGTTCGAGGCTATCCACGATACGCTGCTCAAGATCGTTGACAGGCTTGGTTCATTGGAGACGGGCGAACCGGCAAGCGCGGAGTTGAGCAAGCGTTTCGGCCGGCCATCCAAGATCTCGGTGCAGGACGCACCGTCGATGGACCTCGACCAGCCGCTGCCGTTGACGGGCAGCATGGCCGATCTCGACGGCCGCGCCGCGGCGCTCGTGCGCGACGAGCCAGGTCCGCGTACGCCAGCCGAGGCCGCCGCCGCAGCAGCCCTGGCGGCTCTCGGTTCAGACACGACGCGTGAAAAAACCGAGCAAGGCGGCGGCAGGAAATCGATGTTAGGCGGGCTGGCGCGCGCCTTGAAGGGCAAGAAGGACGCCGAGATGCCGCCGCTTGCAGGCTCGGCGCAGAGCGCCGAGATACCGAGCGTCGATCTCGACGAGCCCCTCGACCCCAAGCTCGCCAACCGGCCACTGGAACCCGGCTCCGGCGCACCCGACCTCAGCGCCATCATGAAGCGCGTGCGCGACGAGCGCGGGCAGCCGACCCGGGAAGGCGGCGCTGAGGCGGCGAAATCGGACTTCATCGCGGCAGCCAGACGGGCTGCGCAAGCGGCGGCCGCCGAGGCGGACGCCCTCAAGCGCCAGTCGACGATGAAAGGCCCGGTCAAGGCACTCAGGATCGGCGACCTGCTCAAGGCGCGGCGCAAGCCGATCCTGATGGGGGCAATCGCCATCATGCTGGCGCTTGCCGGCCTGCAACTGGGCAAAGCCTTCTTCTCCGACCCGGTCGAAGTCACCAACAATGAGGCGGCACCGGCCGTGGCCGTACAGCCGGTGGAAACCGCTTTGGCCAGCGTTGCCAGCGAGCCGAAGGCGGACGCGCAGACGACAACACAGGAGAGCGCGCCGTCGCCCACCGTCAGGCAGGCAGAGCCATCCGCATCGATGACCAAGGACGACACGGCGGCGCAAACCGGCCCCGCTACACCGGCAGCCGAGACATCGACGGCGCCCTCGGCTTCCGCGGCGCCTGCTGACCTGGCGGCGCAAGACACCGCGGCCGCAGTGCCCGCGCCGGCAGCGGCGACGGCCAGCGACGCCGAGCCAATGGCTGCCGCGCCTGCTATAGCCACCACTGCGACGCAGGACACGACCGGCACGGTGCCGCCGGCGGATGCTGCCGCGGCAGGCGTTGCCAAGATCGACGTTCCGGCCGATGCCGGTCCGGCCGCCCTGCGCGATGCAGCGGCCGGCGGCGACGCCAAGGCGCTGTTCGAGATCGGCTCGCGCTACGCCGAGTCTCGCGGCGTCAAAGAAGACATGGCGGCGGCGGCCAAATGGTATGAGAAAGCTGCCGAACTCGGTTTCGCACCGGCAGAATACCGCATCGGCAATTTCTACGAGAAGGGCATCGGCGTCGCACGCGACATCAAGAAAGCGAAAACCTGGTACCAGCTTGCCGCAGCGCAGGGCAATGCCAGCGCGATGCACAATCTTGCCGTGCTGTTTGCGATGGCGGCGGATGGCGTGACCGACAATGAATCGGCAGCGCGCTGGTTCCAGGCGGCGGCGGATCTCGGTGTCAAGGATAGCCAGTTCAATCTCGGCATCCTCGCGGCGAAGGGCGTCGGCATGAAGCAGAACCTCGAGGAGAGCTACAAATGGTTCGCACTCGTCGCCAAGACCGGCGACAAGGATGCGGCGGCCAAGCGCGACGAGATCGCCAAGGCGCTGAGGCCCGAGCAGCTGGAGCGTGCGCGGGCCGCGGCTGAACTGTGGAAGGCCAAGCCGCTCGATCCAGCCGCCAATTCGGCCGACGTTCCTGAATCGTGGCAGGACGGCACACCGCAGACGACCGCCGGCATCGACATGAAGAAAGCGGTCCAGAACATCCAGCGCATTCTCAACAAGAACGGCTACGAGGCCGGCAATCCCGACGGCATGATGGGCCAGAAAACCAAGAACGCGATCATGGGCTTCCAGGCCGACAACGATATGAAGGCAACCGGCGCGATCGACGAAAAGCTGGTCAAGGCGCTGCTTGCGCGTAAATAACGGCGGATGCGTCGTTTCCGCGACGCTCTTGCCACAGATTTGCCTGTTAACTGATTGAGTTGTTTTTTGTTTCGGCGGTGCGGCGAAGTTTGACTTCACGGCCCGGCCGGCGCAAGAACGAGATAGCCTTCTGACGCAAAATGCCCGCAACGGTTGCATTCGCCAGGAGGCAAACTGATCGAGACTGACGGGTGGGCATCTATCTCCCGATCGCGGAAATTTCCGTCAACATCTTCGTGCTGCTGGCCATGGGTGCGGCGGTGGGTTTCCTGTCGGGCATGTTCGGCGTGGGCGGCGGCTTTCTCATTACGCCGCTGCTGATCTTCTACAACATACCGCCGGCAATCGCGGTCGCCACCGGCGCCAACCAGGTCATCGCTTCCTCCTTCTCCGGCGCCCTGTCGCACATGAAGCGCGGCACGCTCGACTTCAAGCTCGGCGGCGTGCTTTTAGCCGGCGGCATCGTCGGCTCGACCGGTGGTATCTATGTCTTTGCGCTCCTGCGCCGGCTCGGCCAGCTCGACCTGTTCATCTCGCTGCTCTACGTCGTGCTGCTCGGCACCGTCGGCGGACTGATGCTGGTCGAGAGTGTCAATGCGCTGCGCGCCACTCGCAGCGGCGCCGCACCGGTGTTGAAGAAATCCGGCCAGCATAATTGGATCCACCGCCTGCCGCTGAAGATGCGGTTCAGGGCCTCGAAGCTCTTCGTCAGCGTCATTCCGGTGCTTGGGCTGGGCGCGGCGATTGGCTTCCTGTCCTCGATCATGGGCGTCGGCGGCGGCTTCATCATGGTGCCGGCCCTGATCTACCTTTTGAAAGTGCCGACCAACGTCGTCATCGGCACCTCGCTGTTCCAGATCATCTTCACCTCGGCTTACACCACGCTGGTCCACGCCACCACCAACCAGACGGTCGACGTCATGCTCGCCTTCCTGTTGATGGCAGGCGGCGTCGCCGGCGCGCAATATGGCGCCAAGGCTGGTCAGAGGCTGCGGGGCGAGCAACTCAGGGCGCTGCTGGCGCTGCTCGTGCTGGCGGTAGCCATCCGGCTTGCCATCGATCTTTTCGTCACGCCGCCCAATCTCTATTCTCTGTCCGGCGTGGGCCTGAGCTGATGGCCGGCCTAAGGACGCTCGCGGCCGCCGCCTTGCTGTCGCTGCTGGCTGCTGCGCCACCAGCGAAGGCGCAGGCGCCACTAACCGAAAACATCCAGATCGGCCTTTCCACTGACAATGTCTCGATTACCGCCGGCTTTTCCGGCGCCGACCTGACCATTTTCGGCTCACTGGAAAATGCCGATCCGCTTGTCGCGCGGCAAGGGCGCTACGACGTGATCGTCGTGCTGGAAGGCCCGGCTCGGCCGGTCGTCGTGCGCCGCAAGGACCGGGTGCTCGGCGTCTGGGTCAATCTGGAGTCGGAGACCTTCAAAAACGTACCTGTCTCCTATTCGGTGGCGACGACGCGGCCGCTGCAGGACGTCACCGATCCGAACAGCTACAAGCAGCTGTCGCTTGGCGCCTCCAACCTCTATTTGCAGCCGGCCGACGCGGAGGACAGCCCGGCGACAATCGAGGAGTTCACCGCCGCGCTGCGCGAACGCAAGGCGGCGACCGGCCTCTACAGCGAGAATGTCGGCGGTGTGCAGTTCCTGTCGCAGAACCTGTTCCGCGCTACCGTCAGGCTCGCCCCAAACGTTCCGGTCGGCACCCATAAGGCCCGCGCCTTCCTGTTCAAGAGCGGCCTGTTCATCAAGGAAAGCTCCGCCCAGCTCGAAATCCGCAAGTCCGGTTTCGAACAGTCGATCTTCCGCGTCGCGCACGACTATTCCTTCCTCTACGGTGTCTTTGCCGTATCGCTGGCCATGCTGACCGGCTGGCTCGGAAGACTGGTGTTCAGGAAAGACTGAACTCTCGTAAAAGTGGTTTCCCTTTCCGAGGGTATGGGTTAGACCGCGACCCTCGGCCCGACCGGATACGAGCTGCTGCTCCCCAAATCAGAACTACAGGAACGCACGATGCGACCAGCATTTGCCGGTATCGACTTCGGCACTTCGAATTCCACCGTGAGCGTGGTCAGGAACGGGCAGCCGCGGCTGGTGGCGTTGGAAGACGGCCAGGTCACGCTGCCCAGTGCGGTATTCTTCAATTTCGAGGACAACCGCACCTATTTCGGGCGACGCGCCCTTGCCAACTATACGGACAGTATCGAAGGCCGCCTGATGCGCTCGTTGAAGAGTGTGCTCGGCAGCTCGCTCGCCCACGAAAGGACGCGCATCAAGGCGCGCTCGATCGGCTTCATGGAGATTGTCGGCCTGTTCGTCGGCCATCTGAAAAAGAAGCTGGAAGAAGAAGCCCATGACGCGGTCGACAGCGTCGTGCTGGGACGGCCCGTGCAGTTCGTCGACGACGATGCCGAGGCCGACGCCAAGGCGGAGCACGAACTCGAAAATGCCGCTCGTGCCCACGGCTTCAAGCACATCGTCTTCCAGTTCGAACCGATTGCCGCGGCACTCGACTACGAACAAAAGGTGACGCGCGAGGAACTGGCGCTGATCGTCGACATGGGCGGCGGCACGTCCGACTTCTCAATCGTGCGGGTCTCGCCCGAGCGCGCCCGCTCGCTTGACCGCAAGGACGACATCCTGGCCAGCCGCGGCATCCACATCGGCGGCACCGACTTCGACCGGCTGTTGAGCATCGCCCATGTGATGCCGCAGCTCGGCCATCTCTCACCGACCAAGGATGGCAAACGTAATCTGCCGGCGAGCTACTTCATCGACCTGGCGACGTGGCAGCGCATCAACCTGGTCTATACCGCAAGGGCGATGACGCATCTGCGCCAGATCCGCTATGAGGCGGAGCGCGCAGACCTGGTCGACCGGTTCATCCACATCGTCGAGCATCGTTACGGCCACGCGCTGGCGGCGCTGGTCGAAAAGGCCAAGATCGAGCTGACGGACCGATCGTCGGCCGATGTCGAGGTCGCGCTGCCGGAGGTGAGGTTCACGGCAGAAATCACGCACAAGAGTCTCGAAGCCACCATAACCAGGGACATTGAGCGTGTTGCGGCTACGGTCGAGCAGACCATCCGCGACGCACAGGTGAAGGCCTCGGATATTACCGCGGTGTTCTTGACCGGCGGATCGACCGCGATCCCGCTGGCCAGGCAGCAGATCCTGGCGCTGGTGCCGCAGGCGTCGGTAATCGAAGGCGATGTGTTCGGCTCGGTCGGGCTTGGGCTGGCGCTCGACGCGCAGCGGAAGTTCGGCTGATCGGCTTAAAGCGGCGCGGATCTCTCAGCTTTGCCGCCAAGATGCGCCTTGAGCGCCATCTGGGCCAGGCTTGGCTGCCGGTCGCGATGCGTGATCATGGCAAATTCGCGCTTCGGCAGATCGATCGGCACGGAACGCAGACTGCCTTCGGCGACCGCGCGCGCGACGACGAGTTCCGAAATGATGCTGGCGCCGGCGCCGGCCTCGACCGCCTGGCGAATAGCCTCATTGCTCGGCAATACCAGGAATATCTGCAGGTCCGCGAACGAAATCCCGTCGCGTCGGGCAAGGTCCTCCAGCGCCTCGCGCGTGCCCGACCCGCCTTCGCGAATGATCCAGCGAAGCCCGCCAAGGTCGGGATGTCCAGGCGAAACTTCTGCGATCTCAGGGTGCGAGCGCGCCACGACCAGCATCATGCGATCGATATCGAGCTTGGCACGCCGCAAAATGTCGGATTCGGTGCGCCCCTCGACCAGGCCAAAATCGGCTGCGCCATCAAGTACATTGGCCTCGACCTGCCTGGTGTTGCCAATGCTCACGCTCAGCCTGACGGCAGGATAGGCTTCGTGGAAAGAGGCGAGCCGGCGCGGCAGCCAATAGCTGGCGATGGTCTGGCTGGCGGCGATCGAGAGACTGCCTGATATCGTTTGCGAGACATGCTCCAGCACATTGCGGGCCGCCGCAGCCCGCTCGAGGACCGCCTTGGCCTCGGGCAAGAACCGGCGTCCGGTTTCGGCGAGCTCGATGTTGCGGCCGACGCGGTTGAACAACTGGACGCCATGCTGCTGTTCGAGCGAGCGGATCGCGGCGGATGCGGCCGACTGTGAGATGCCCAGCAACTCGGCCGCTTTGGTCATGTGCGCCCGTTCGGCGACGGCGACGAAGATCCGCAATTGGTCCAGAGTCATGCCAGCAATTAAGAAGCAACTCCGATTAGAATTACAAGAGCAATTTGTTAGACAGATTGATTGCTTTGTTCTAAATTTTGGCTCGAAATTGGAAAAAAGTCGCGCCAGAACAGTCGAGGGTAGAGATTTCGTGAGGCTGTTCAAATCGGTGTTCACGCATTGGTCCCGCAGCCTGCGGTGGCGGCTCGTCGGTGAACGCTATCGTCCGGAACAACATTACATGCGCGGCCCAGGTCCGAAGACGAGAGCCAAGGCCGCCGAACGCAAAAACATCGCCGGATCATGACCAACAGACCGCTGCGCGGCGCCAACTCAGCACCATCCCAACGGCCGCTCGCCGATACCCGCCCGCCCGCTGAAGGCGACGGCGTCGATACGTCGCCCGATGTCTCCGACAGCGTCGCCAAGACCACCTGCTATATGTGCGCCTGCCGCTGCGGCATCGACGTCCATATCAAGGACGGCAAGGTCCGCTACATCAACGGCAACAAGGATCACCCGGTCAACCGCGGTGTGCTGTGCGGCAAGGGCAGCGCCGGCATCATGCAGCATTACAGCCCGGCCCGGCTGAAGAAGCCGCTACTGCGAACCGGCCCGCGCGGCTCGGGTGAGTTCCGCGAAATCGAGTGGGAGGAAGCCTTGTCGATCGCGACAGAACGGCTTTCGAACATCCGCCGAACCGATCCGAAGAAACTTGCCTTCTTCACCGGGCGCGACCAGTCGCAATCGCTGACCGGCTGGTGGGCGAGCCAGTTCGGCACGCCGAATTTTGCCGCCCATGGCGGCTTCTGCTCGGTCAATATGGCGGCCGGCGGCCTCTACACGATTGGCGGTTCGTTCTGGGAGTTCGGCGAGCCCGACTGGGACAACACCAAATATTTCATGCTGTTCGGGGTTGCCGAAGACCATGATTCCAATCCGATCAAGATCGGCCTCGGCAAGCTCAAGGCGCGCGGCGCCAAGGTGGTTTCAATCAATCCCTGCCGCACCGGCTATAATGCAATTGCCGACGACTGGATCGGCATCCGGCCCGGCACCGACGGCCTGTTCGTATTCGCCCTCATCCATGAATTGCTGAAGGCAGGCCGCATCGATCTCGAGTACCTCTTGCGCTACACCAATGCCCACATCCTGGTCGTTCAGGAGCCTGGAGCTGTCGATGACGGGCTGTTCATGCGCAATGGCGACGGCAATCCGCTGGCTTGGGACAGGGTGGCGAAGATGCCTGTCGACGCCGGCGATACCGACGCAAAGCCCGCACTGACCGGCAGCGTTCTCGTCGACGGCCGCCGATGCGTGCCGGTCTTCCAACTCGTCGCCGACCGCTATCTGGACGAGTGCTATTCGCCCGACGCCGTCGCTGACCGGTGCGGCATCTCCGCCGACACCATCCGACGCATTGCTGCAGAACTCGCTCATGTCGCCTTCGAACAGCAAATCGAACTGCCGGTGGCCTGGACGGACTGGGCCGGCCGCCGGCACGAGACCATCAAGGGTCGGCCAGTGTCGATGCATGCGATGCGCGGCATCTCGGCCCATTCGAACGGATTTCACACTTGCCGCGCCATTCATCTGCTTCAGGTGCTTCTCGGCACGGTGGACGTGCCGGGCGGCTTCCGCTTCAAACCGCCTTATCCGCGGTCCGCGCCGCCGGGTCCAAAGCCCGCCGGCAAGAATGTGAAGCCGATGACACCACTCGAAGGCATGCCGCTCGGCTTCGTCTGCGGGCCGGAAGACCTGCTGATCGACGGAGGCGGCAAACCGATCCGTATCGACAAGGCCTACTCCTGGGATGCGCCGCTGGCCGCACACGGACTCATGCACACGGTCATTCGTAACGCCTGGGCCGGCGATCCCTACACGATCGACACGCTGTTCATGTACATGTCCAACATGGCCTGGAACTCGTCGATGAACACCGTCGAGACGATGGCGATGCTGACCGACGCGGACATATCGGGCGAATACAAGATCCCGTTCATCATCTATTCCGACGCTTATTATTCCGAGACCGTGCCTTTTGCCGATCTGGTGCTGCCGGACACGACCTATCTCGAGCGTCATGACTGTATCAGTCTGCTCGACCGGCCGATCAGCCACGCCGACGGGCCGGGCGACGCCATCCGCCATCCCGTCGTCGAGCCGGACCGCGACGTCAGGCCGTTCCAGACGGTGCTGATCGAACTCGGCGCGCGGCTCAGCCTGCCCGGCTTCGTTGACGACGACGGCTCCGCCAAATACCGCGACTATGCCGACTACATCGTCAATCACGAGCGCACGCCAGGTGTCGGTCCGCTCGCCGGCTGGCGCGGCAAGGACGGGGCCTCGGTCGGCAAGGGCGAGGTCAATCCCGACCAGTTGCAGCGCTACATCGATAATGGCGGCTTCTGGCACCAGGATTTCGCCGCCGATCAGCGCTACTACAAGATGGCCAACCGCTCGTATCTCGAATTGGCTGAGGGCATGGGCTTCATGCCGAAGGCCGAGCCGATCGTCTTCCAACTCTATTCGGAGCCGATGCAGCGCTTTCGCCTTGCGGCGCGCGGCCATGGCGGGGTGCTGCCGCCGGAGGCGGAGCGCAGCCGCATCGAGACCTATATGGATCCGCTGCCATTCTGGTATGCGCCCTTCGAAGAGGCTGCGGTCGACAGCCAAGCCTATCCGCTGCACGCGCTGACGCAGCGGCCGATGCACATGTATCATTCCTGGGGCGGGCAGAATGCCTGGCTAAGGCAGATCACCAGCCAGAACCGACTGTTCGTGCACTACCGGACGGCAGCCGGCCTCAGCCTTGTCGACGACGACTGGGTGTGGATCGAGAGCATCAACGGCAAGGTCAAAGGACAGATCAAGCTGGTCGACGGCGTCAACGCCAATACGGTGTGGACGTGGAATGCGATCGGCAAGCGTCGCGGCAGCTGGGGGCTGAAGGATGATGCGGCCGAATCCAATCGCGGCTTTCTACTCAACCACATCATCGGCGACCAGACCTCTGCCGATGCGAATGGCAAACACTATTCGAATTCCGATCCTGTCACCGGCCAGGCGGCATGGTTCGACCTGCGCGTGCGCATCGTCAAATGCGCAGACGAGGAAGCAGGCTTCACCGAACCGCAGTTCGAGCGGTTCCGACAGCCCCCGCATTTTGAGCCCCCGCCCGATAAGCTTAGTTTCGGCGCCGAATTCCGTCGGGAAAGAGAAGCTGCCAAATGACTTGCCTTCCCACCCATACCGACAAGAAGCTCGGCCTTGTCATCGATCTCGACACCTGCGTCGGCTGCCAGGCCTGCGTTACCGCCTGCAAAGAATGGAACACCGGCGGCCATATGGCGCCGCTAACCGACATCGACCCCTATGGCGGCAATGTCGACGGCGTCTGGTTCAACCGCGTGCACAGTTATGAGCACATGACCGAGATGGGTGGGCGCACGGTCAATTTCCCACGCTCCTGCCTGCACTGCGAGACGCCGGCGTGCGTCACGGTCTGCCCGACCGGCGCCTCCTACAAGCGGGCGTCGGATGGCATCGTGCTGGTCGACGAGGACAAATGCATCGGCTGCAAACTGTGCAGCTGGGCCTGTCCCTACGGAGCGCGCGAATTCGACACCAATGTCGGCGTGATGAAGAAATGCACGTTGTGCGTCGACCGCATCTACAACGACAATCTGGCGGAAGAAGATCGCGTGCCGGCCTGCGTCGCTGCTTGCCCGACCAGCGCGCGGCATTTTGGCGATCTGGGCGATCCGGCATCCGCTATCTCGCAACTGGTGGCCGAGCGCGGCGGTGTCGATCTGATGCCGGAAATGGGCTATAAGCCGACCAACAAATATCTGCCGCCACGTGCCCACACCACCCGCGCCGCATCGGTGCCGGCGCCAGCGCTTGAAGCGGTGCGGGCCGAAGGCGGCTTCCTCGGCTGGGTCGACCGCATGCTTTCGAACTGACCCGTGCCTTCATGCATCCAGCCTTCTCCGTCGTCTTTTTCACCACGGCCACGGGCGCCGGTTACGGCCTGCTCGCGCTGCTTGGCGTGCTCGCCGGACAGGGCTTTATCCCGCCCGATTTCTGGCTTGGCCTCACCGGCATGGGGCTGGCGCTTAGCCTGATCTCGACAGGCCTGCTGTCGTCGGCCGGCCATCTCAGCCGGCCCGAACGCGCCTGGCGTGCCTTCTCGCAATGGCGTAGCTCATGGCTGTCGCGCGAAGGTGTTGCCTCGGTCGCCACCTTCGTGCCGGCGGGGTTGTTCGGTATTGGCTGGGTGGTCCTCGGCCGTACGAGCGGCTGGGCGGCTGTCGCCGGGCTGCTCGCTGCCATCGGCGCGGTCGCAACCGTCTGCACCACCGGCATGATCTACGCGTCGTTGAAGCCGATTGCCCAGTGGCACAGCCGCTTCACCCTGCCCGCCTACCTGGTCTTTTCGGCGATGACCGGCAGCGTACTGCTCAACGCCCTGCTGCAGGGATTTGCCGCAGGCTCGAATATGCCTCTGGCGGGTGCCCTGTTGCTGACCGCGCTCGGCTGGGGTTTGAAGCTGGCGACCTGGCGATACAATGACAGGCTGGAGATCCCGACCAATGCCAACACCGCAACCGGGCTTTCCGGCGGCACGGTGCGGTCGCTGGAATGGCCGCATACCGAGGAAAACTATCTGCTCAAGGAGATGGGTTTTCGCATTGCGCGCAAGCACAGCGCTAAACTCCGCCAGATCACGCAGGTGCTGGCCTTTGCTTTGCCCGCGTTGCTGCTGGTCGCGGCGTTCGCCTTGCCGTGGCCCTATGCGGCAGCACTGTCGATACTCGCCGCAATCGCCCAACTCGCCGGAATGCTGGTCGAGCGCTGGCTGTTCTTCGCCGAGGCCAAGCACACAGTCACTTTGTACTACGGCAGGTAGGTTCAGCCCGGTCTGAGCATCGCGTGGGAAATCGCGAAAATGCGCTCTGTGCCAAGCATATAGGCCATCAGCGTTTCGCGGCGGAACAGCCCGGCATAGGCGCGATCGAGCACGTTGAGCGAGCCGGTATAGGCGCCGAAAGCCGGCATGATCATGCGGCCGCCATCGCCGGCAAAGCAACGACGCCGCACCGAACGGCCTTGCTGCACGATGCGGGCGCAAGGATGCAGGTGGCCTGATATCTCGCCTTCCACTCTCACCGCCGAAGGCTCGTGCCGGAAGAGTAGCGAGCCTATGGCCAGCTCGCGTACGGTCTCGCCTGGCAAGTCGGCCGGCGCTTCTGGATCATGATTGCCGGCGACCCAGAACCAGTCGCGCCCGACCATCAGCCCTTCCAGCCTTTGGCGAAAGCTCGCGTGCATACGTGCGGCGCCGCCGCCATCGTGAAAACTGTCGCCCAGGCTGATAACGATCGCAGGCTGATAATCGGCGATCACCGCCTGTAGCCGGAGCAACGTCGCACCGGTGTCGTAAGGTGGGACCAGCGTGCCGCGCCTCGCCAGTGATGAGCCTTTTTCCAGATGCAGGTCGGATACGGTCAGAAGCCGGAATTCGGGAAAATAGAGCACGCCGCGACGGTCGCAGATCGCGCGTTCGCCGGCGATACGGACAGCGCCCGCATCCGCCAGAGGCGCAGCCATGGCGAGCGCGACAGTCATTTCGTCCCCATGGCCTCCTCGACCAGCGTGGCTGCATCCATCAGCAGCGTGTCATCGGCCTCGCCATGCACCGGCATTTTGCCGATCTCGAGCATGATCGGCACGGCGAGCGGCGATATCTGCTCGAGGTTCTTATGCATGATTCGACCTTGGACGCGCGAGAGCATCTCGGCAAGTCTGCTGACATCCAAGAGACCGGTCGCGGCATCGGCACGCGTCGCCTGCAAAAGGATATGGTCGGGCTCGTGGCTGCGCAGCACGTCGTAGATGAGATCCGTCGACACGGTTACCTGGCGGCCGCTCTTCTCCTGCCCCGGGTGGCGTTTCTCGATCAATCCCGAGATCAGCGCGCAATTGCGAAAGGTGCGCTTCAACAACCAACTGCCGGCGAGCCAGGCTTCGAGGTCGTCGCCCAGCATGTCCTGATCGAATAGCGCAGCCAGCGACGGTTTCTTCGCCCTGAACATATGGCCCATATCGGCCAGCGACCATATGGCAAGCGCATAGTCGGTGGCGACGAAGCCGAGCGGCTTGGCTCCCGCCCTGTCGAGGCGGCGGGTGAGCAGCATGCCGAGCGTCTGGTGCGCCAGCCTGCCCTCGAACGGATAGGCCACCAGATAGTAGCGGTTGCCGCGCGGAAAGGTCTCGATCAGCAGATCGTCGCGTTTCGGCAGCACCGACTTGTCGGCCTGGAAGCGTAGCCAGTCGGCGACCTGCTCCGGCAGCTTCTTCCAGCGCTGCGGATCGTCCAGCATGGCGCGGACCTGTTCGGCCAGGTACGTCGAAAGCGGGAATTTGCCACCACCGTAATACGGCACCTTGGCGTCGCTGCCGGGTGCATTCGAGACAAAGCACTCATTCTCGCGGATACCTTCGAAGCGCAGCACCTTGCCGGCGAACATGAAGGTGTCGCCATGCGTCAGCGTTTCGAGGAACGCCTCCTCGATCTTGCCCAGAACCCGGCCGCCACGCGAAGCCGCGCCTCTGCTGCCCGCCTGGACGTAGCGGACGTTGAGCGCCGGCACTTCGATGATGGTGCCGACGTTGAGCCGGTATTGCTGGGCGACGCGAGGATTTGAGACCCGCCACAGTCCGTCCTTGTTCAACCGGATGCGGGCATAGCGCTCGTAGTTCCTTAGCGCATAGCCGCCAGTGGCGACGAAATCGATGACGCGATCGAATGTCGGGCGATCGAGATCGGCATAGGGTGCTGCCGTCCGCACCTCCTCGAACAGCGCATCGGCATGGAACGGCGCACCGCAGGCACAGCCCAGCACGTGCTGCGCCAGGACGTCGAGCCCGCCATCGACCAGCGGCGGCGTATCCTGGGCACCGAGATAATTGGCGTCGAGCGCCGCCCTGCATTCCAGCACCTCGAAGCGGTTGGCCGGTATCAGGATCGCCTTGGACGGCTCGTCCATACGGTGGTTGGCGCGGCCGATGCGCTGCGCCAGCCGGCTGGCACCTTTCGGCGCACCGACATGGACGACCAGGTCGACATCGCCCCAGTCGATGCCGAGGTCGAGCGTCGACGTGGCGACGATGGCGCGCAGGGTGTTCTCGCCCATTGCCTTTTCGACACGCCGGCGCTGCGCGACGTCGAGCGAGCCGTGATGCAGCGCGATCGGCAAGGTCTCCTCGTTGACCCGCCACAACTCCTGGAACAGCAACTCCGCCTGGCTGCGCGTGTTGACAAACAGCAGGGTTGTCTTGTGGCCCTTGATCTCGTTGTAGATTTCCGGCGTTGCGTAGCGGGCCGAATGTCCCGCCCACGGCACGCGCTCCTCCGAATCGAGAATGGAGATGTCGGGCTTGGCGCCGCCAGTGACGACGATCAGTTCGGCCATCGGCCCCGGTGGATTCTGGCTGACCAGCCAGCGCCGCAATTCGTCAGGCTCGGCGACCGTCGCCGACAGGCCTATCGTCTGCAGGGCGGGCACAAACGAGCGCAGCCGGGCCAGCCCGAGCGACAGGAGATGCCCGCGCTTCGAGGTCACCAGCGAATGCAATTCGTCGAGCACGACATAGCGCAGGTCCTCGAAGAAGCGCCTGGCATCGGGCGCGGCAATCAGCAGCGCCAATTGCTCGGGCGTGGTCAGGAGAATGTCGGGCGGCGCCAGCTTCTGCCGCTGGCGCTTGTGTGCGGGCGTGTCGCCGGTGCGCGTCTCGACGGTGACCGGCAGCCCGATTTCTTCGACGGGTTTGCCGAGATTGCGCTCGATGTCGACGGCCAGCGCCTTCAGCGGCGAGATGTAGAGTGTGTGGATGCCTCGATGCGCCTGCCCCGGCCTTCTCCTCGGTCGGCCGGCCAGTTCGGTCAGCGATGGCAAGAACCCGGCCAGCGTCTTGCCGGCGCCGGTCGGGGCGATCAGCAATACCGACTGCCCACCCTGGGCTTTGGCCAGCAAATCGATCTGGTGGGCGCGCGGCGACCAGCCCTTTTCCGCAAACCATTTGACGAATGGCTGGGGCAGGACGACGGCGGCATTCTGTTGGGCAAGGCGCGGCTGCTCTGTCACGCGCCAGAGGTAGCGCGGCGACGCGCAATCGCCAAGCAGAATCAGAACAAAAGGTGATCGATTCGCGTTACGGCCGGCGAAACCCGGTCGGTCCGCCATAGAGATAGCCGATACGGGCGACCGCCTCCCCCAGTCCTTCACGCGACACCAGCATGGTGTGGCCGTTGGCGTGGATCATGGTCTCCGGATCCGTCATGATCGCGACGTGGCCTTTCCAGAAGACCAGGTCGCCGCGCCGCAACCCGGCAAAATCCGGCCCGGGTTCGAGCGGCTCGCCGACGGTCGCCGCCTGCATGTCGGTGTCGCGCAGCACTTGCCTGCCAGCCATGTGCATTGCAAGTTGCACGAGACCGGAACAATCGATGCCGAAGCCGGAAACGCCGCCCCACAGATAGGGCGTGCCGAGAAACGCCTCGGCGACCGCGACGTAGTCGGGGGCAACCTCGGCGACAGGCCTGAGATGGTCAGATATGACCGCCTCGCCGGATGGCAGCAGAGCATAGTACGTGCGGCGTGTTTCAGCCGCGCCTTTCACTGTTACCGCCGATCCCATCGAGAGTTGCCCGCTGATCGGGAACCGCAAATCCGGTCCCGGATAGAGGAAAGTGCGCGGCACCGAGACAACATGCGTGGGCGCATGGTCCCGACCGCCCAGCACAGTGTCGGCGACATAGCCGACATAGCCGTCGCGCTCGGCCTGTATCCAGGCCCAGCCCTCAACGTCCTCGAAGACGAGGACGTCTTCGCCGAACAGAAGCTGGGTATCGACGCCGGCATCCGGGCGCGGAGCCTTGCGGACATCGGCCACGGAGGCTGATATGCGAGCCGGCCGGCCGGCGACGAAACGGTCGGCGGAAACCTCGCCTTTCAGCCTGGCGTCGGCGAGATCGGAGCGGAAGGCATGGAGGCGGGCATCGCTGGCGGTCAAATCGGCAACTCGTTCAAATGGGCAACTCTTGGGCTCTGGCAATGATAACATCGCCAAAGCGCTCGACAAAGAGCGCGCCTTCGACTGTACGCCTGACCAGCACGTTGCGCTTGTCGAGCTCGTCGCGATGGCGCGACACCAGTTTCAGTGCCCCCATCGTATCGAGCGCACGGGTGATCACCGGCTTGGTGACGTTGAGGCGGGCGGCTAACCCCCGCACCGTGTGTGGCGGCGGATCGAGATAGATGGTGAACAGGATCGCCGTCTGGCGCATGGTGAGATCGGGCGCGTCGTCGCGCACCTCCGACAGCACCACCTGTTGCCATAGTCGCAACGCTTGGCTTGGACGCATGATAATCGACATCCGTCCAGCATGTCGGAAAATTGTTTCGGTTCCGTTTCAGTCAATACCTTCGTCGGCTATGTCCTAGAATCAGCCGTAGCGGTTCGAAATGACCTGCTCCAGCGCCCGGATGCCTTGCGCTTCGCCACCCGCAAGGCCGTGCGGGCGGTCGAACGGGTTCCAGGCGAAGATGTCGACATGCGCCCAGCCGGCGGTCTTTTCGACGAAGCGCTTCAGGAAAAGCGCCGCGGTGATCGAGCCGGCGAAACCGTCCGACGTGACGTTGTTGATGTTGGCCACCTTCGACGCCAGCTTGGCGTCATAGGGCTTCCACAACGGCATGCGCCATAGCGGATCCTCGACCGCAACGGAGGCGTCCGCCAGCTCGGATGCAAGCGCCTCGTCACCGGTGTAGAACGGCGGCAGGTCGGGACCGAGCGCAACACGGGCAGCGCCTGTCAGCGTCGCCATATCGACCAGCATCTGCGGCTCTTCGTCATCGGCCAAGGCCAGGGCATCGGCGAGCACCAGCCGCCCTTCGGCGTCGGTGTTGCCGATTTCGACGGTGATGCCCTTGCGGCTCACCAGCACGTCGCCTGGCCGGAAGGCATTGCCGGCTATCGAATTCTCGACAGCCGGGATGAGCACGCGCAGCCGAACCTTCAACCCGGTGGCCATGATCATGGAAGCGAGACCCAGCACGTTGGCAGCGCCACCCATGTCCTTCTTCATCAAAAGCATGCCCGAGGACGGCTTGATGTCGAGACCGCCTGTATCGAAGCAGACGCCCTTGCCGACCAGCGTTATCTTGGGGGCATTGTTCGGCCCCCAAATCATGTCGATCAGGCGTGGCGCGTCGGCAGAAGCCCGACCGACGGCGTGGATCATCGGAAAGTTGGCGGTAAGAAGATCGTCGCCTTTGGTCACCGATATTTCGGCCTTGTGCGTCGCGGCCAAGGTCCGGGCGGCCTTCTCCAACTGCCCGGGGCCCATATCGCTGGTCGGCGTGTTAACCAGATCGCGCGCCAGGAAAATGCCATCGGCGAGGCGGCGGATGCGGGCGGCGTCGGTGCCTGCCGGCAGCGCGAGGCGAAGCGTCTTGCCTGGCTTCTTGCCGTAGCGGGTGAAGACATAGCCGCCGAGCGCCACGGCGAGTGCCGTAAGCTCCGGCTTGGCCGGTGCGGACGCAAAATGCCACTCGCCTTCGGGCAAGGCTCTCGCTAGTGCGCCGATGGCCAGTGCGCCCTCGCCATCACCGGTGCCGAACAGGGCTCCGGCAATCGCGCCGTTGTCGCCAGGCACGATGAGCGTCCTGCCGGCCTCGCCGGAAAAGCCGTTGGCCTTGGCCCAGGCGACCGAGGATGGCGCAAGGCCCGACGCCGCCAGAGCATCCTTCGCCACCAGATGGACCGGCAGCGCATTGCTCAATTCTTTCTCGACGAGTTCGACAGGCATTCGCTGGCCTCCGGCTTCCGAGTCGACGTTTCTTAACTCTCCGTTAGGGTTAACAGAATATTTCTGCGGGAGGAAAGATGACCTCGCAAATGGTCACGCGCATGAACGGAGCCCTGGTGCCGATGCCGACCAACCGCAGGATGAACGCCAGCGCAAATAGGCTGATCAGCACGGCGTTGATGATGGCGCTTGCCGCAGGCGTCGCTGGCTGCGGAACCAGCAAATTGACGACTGGCTCGATTTCTCGTCCAAGCGGCAAGCCGCTGGAAACAATGTCGGCGGGCGAACTGCACAACGCTACGATGGCGCTTGGCCAGTCCTATTCGAAAAACCCCAGCGACAAGCGGATCGCGACAAATTATGCCGCGGCGCTGCAGATGGACGGCGACGCAGACCAATCGCTTGCGGTGATGCGCAAGCTGGCGATCGCCCTGCCGAAGGACCGCGACGTGCTCGCCGCCTATGGCAAGGCGCTTGCCGCCAACGGACAGTTCGAACCGGCTCTCGATGCCGTGCGCCGCGCGCAGACCCCTGAATATCCTGATTGGAAACTGGTGTCGGCGGAAGCTGCCATTCTCGACCAGCTCGGCCAAAAGGACGAGGCGCGCCAAGGCTATCGCAAGGCGTTGGATCTCAGGCCGAACGAACCGTCGATCCTTTCCAATCTCGGCATGTCGTACGTGCTGGAAGGTGATTTGCGCACGGCCGAAACCTATATGCGCTCAGCCGCCCAGCAGCCGAATGCAGATAGCCGCGTCCGCCAGAACCTTGCGCTGGTCGTCGGTCTGCAAGGCCGTTTCGACGAGGCCGAGAAGATCGCCTCGCAAGAGCTGTCGCAGGATCAGGCGCAGGCTAACGTCGCTTACCTTCGCCAGATGCTGGCGCAGCAGAATGCCTGGAGCCAGCTCAAGGACCAGGACAAGGCAAAGCCCGCCACCAACTGACCGCTTCGAGCGCCGAACCGGCGCGCGAATTCCGCAACATGTCTAACGCAAAGAGCCGCGCTGCACCGGCAGCGTGGCTCTGAATCGTATCAGCGTTTCTGGCAACGCCGCTGGCGCTACTCGCTGCTGGATTTCGGCTGGTCGCCAAAGATGCCGCGCTGGCTCACCTGGATGCCGGCGGGACCCAGAATAATGGCGAACAGCACCGGCAGGAAGAACAGGATCATCGGCACGGTGAGCTTCGGCGGCAGCGCGGCCGCCTTCTTCTCGGCGGCATTCATGCGCATGTCGCGGCTCTCACTGGCAAGCACCCGCAACGCATGCGCCACGGGCGTGCCGTAGCGCTCGGCCTGAACCAACGCCTGGGACACCGACCTGACGGATTCCAGGCCAGTTCGGCTTGCAAGGTTCTCGTAGGCCTGCTTGCGCTCCTGCAGATAGGAAAGCTCGGCGTTTGTCAGGATGAATTCTTCCGCCAATGCCACCGATTGCGCGCCGATCTCATCGGCGACCTTGCGAAGCGCCGCTTCCACCGACATGCCGGACTCGACGCATATCAGCAACAGGTCGAGCGCGTCCGGCCACGCCATCTGAATCGATTGCTTGCGCTTGGTAGCGCGGTTGTTGACGTAGAGCACGGGCGCGTAGAATCCCGCATAGGCTACCACGATGCACACGAACAGCTTCACGAAAAGCGGCTGCTCGGGCAATCCGCCGAGCACGAACAGATACATCGCCGCCAATGCAAAGCCGATGAAGGGCAGGACGAGACGGAAGAAAAGGAAGCGCGTCAGCGGATTTTGCCCGCGAAAACCCGCCACTTTCAATTTCTGCAAGGTACCTTCATCCGCCAGCGCACGCCTGAGATCCAGGCGATCGACAATATTGCGCATGCCGACCGACTGTTCTTCGCGCAGGCCCTTGCGGCGGCGGTCGGCTTCGACTGCCAGCCGCGCGCGCTGCTTGGCGCGCAGCTCATCGCGCTCCAGCGCTACGGATTTCATGCGCGCCTTGAGCTGGTTCCCGCCAAAAGCGGGCAGCAGCGTGAAGACGGTCGCAAACACCGCGATACCGACCAGCAGTGCGATCAGCAGGGACGGGTCGGTGAGAGTTCTGATGACGTGATCGGTCATACGCGAGTCCTAGACTTCGAAATTCATCATCTTGCGCATTACCAGGACGCCCATCGACATCCAGATGCCGGAACAACCGAGGATCAGATGGCCGGTGCTGGTGATGAAGAGGGGCATGATGTAGTTCGGGCTCGTCAAATAGACGAGAAAGGCGACGACGAAAGGCAACGCGCCGATGATCACGGCGGATGCCTTGGCTTCCATGGACAATGCCTGGACCTTGGCTTTCATTTTCTTGCGGTCGCGAAGCACGCGCGAAAGATTGCCCAGCGCTTCGGAAAGATTGCCGCCGGCCTGAGACTGGATCTGGATGACGATGCCGAAGAAGCTCGCCTCGGTGCACGGCATCGTTTCTGGCATGCGCATGGCCGCGTCGGGGATCGACAAACCCATTTGCTGCGAATCGACGATGCGGCGGAACTCGGTCTTGACCGGCTCGGGGGATTCGTTGGCGATCAGGCGCACGGCATCGTTCAGCGGCAGGCCGGATTTTACCGCACGCACAATGATATCGAGCGCGTTCGGAAATTCGTTTAGGAACGCCTTGACGCGGTGCGCGCGGCGAAACGAGACGAACCAGCGGGGCAGACCCAAGACGCCGACCAGCAGCGCAGCCGGCAAGACCAGCAACGGTGCGCCGATGAAATAGACAAGAGCCGTCAAGACGACGCCGCAGACCGCCGAGTAGACATAGAAGCGCTCAAGCGAGATCTTCATGCCGGCCTGACGGATTTGGATCTTCAGCGGTGGTTTCTTGACCAGGCTCTGATTGGACTTTTGCTTTTGATCGAGATCCTTCAGCGAATCCTGGACGGACTTGCGACGCTTGGCCGCTTCCGCCACGCGATCGCGCGACGCCTTGACGACGGAACGATCCGTCTCGGCGGTCTTGATCGATTCAAGCCGCTTGCCGACCTGCTTCTCGGTGCTGATCCGGTTAAACAGGAAAGCATAGGCCACAGCGCCGGCGCTGAAGCCGGCGAGCACGACGAATGCCAATACGGTGCCGTCAATTCCGAACATCGACCCTGGCCCCCACGCTTCCAGACGGATCAATCAGCGCGTTTCTCCATCGCCTCGAGCGCAACCGCGAGGCGCTGCTCCTCACCGTAGTAGCGGGCGCGCTCCCAGAAATGCGGACGGCCGATGCCAGTCGACACGTGCTCGCCCAGCAGCCTGCCGTTCGCGTCCTCGCCCTTGATGTTATAGAGAACGATGTCCTGGGTGATGATGACGTCGCCTTCCATGCCGATCACCTCGGTGATGTGGGTGATACGCCGCGATCCGTCGCGCAGGCGTGCAGCCTGTATGATCACGTCGACGGAGCCGACGACGATTTCGCGCACGGTTTTTTGCGGCAGCGTATAGCCGCCCATGGCGATCATCGACTCTATACGGTTGAGGCATTCGCGCGGGCTGTTCGAGTGGATCGTTCCCATCGAGCCGTCATGGCCGGTGTTCATCGCCTGCAGCAGGTCGAACACTTCGGGTCCGCGCACTTCGCCGACGATAATACGTTCGGGGCGCATGCGCAGACAGTTCTTGACCAGGTCGCGCATGGTCACTTCGCCCTCGCCTTCGAGGTTGGGCGGACGGGTTTCGAGACGCACCACATGCGGCTGCTGCAATTGCAGCTCAGCTGAGTCCTCGCAGGTGATGACGCGTTCTTCGCGGTCGATATAGTTGGTCAGGCAATTGAGCAGCGTCGTCTTGCCTGAGCCGGTACCGCCCGAGATGACAATGTTGCAGCGGACACGCCCGATGATCTTGAGAATCTCGGCCCCTTGCGGAGAAATCGAGCCGAACTTGACCAGCTGGTCGAGCGTCAGCTTGTCCTTCTTGAACTTGCGGATGGTAAGTGCGGTGCCGTCGATAGCCAGGGGCGGTGCGATGACGTTGACACGGGAGCCATCAGGAAGACGCGCATCGCAGATCGGGCTTGATTCATCGACGCGGCGGCCAACCTGGCTGACGATACGCTGGCAGATGTTGAGGATCTGCTGGTTGTCGCGGAAACGGATGCCGGTCTGCTCGACCTTGCCGTTGACTTCGATGTAGACGTTCTTGGAGCCATTGACCATGATGTCGGCAATATCGTCGCGGGCAAGCAGTGGCTCCAGCGGCCCGTAGCCCAAAACGTCATTGCAGATATCCTCGAGAAGCTCTTCCTGCTCGGCGATGGACATCGCGAAATTCTTGATCGCGATGATGTCGTTGACAATGTCGCGGATTTCCTCGCGCGCGCTTTCGGGATCGAGTTTGGCGAGCTGCGACAGATCTATCGTATCGATGAGTGCGGCGAAGACCTGGCTTTTGGTGTCGTAGTAGGTTTCGCTCTTTTGGCGCTGGATACTTTTCGGCTCCGGGGCCAATGGCGGCGGCTCGACCGCACGGCGAACCGCCGGCGCGGCAGGCGCGCCGGATGGCGGCAGCGCCGCCGACCTGGCAGTTACAGCCGCTTCCACAGGGTTTGCGGCCGCCGGCGCAGCAGGTGCGGGTGCTGGCTGACGGAATTCCGGAATGGTCCGGTTGCCGTCGTCGCTGCCTCTTTTACCAAACATGATCGCTTACCAATTCCACCGCTGAGGCATCACTTCTTGTTGCGCGAAAGCTTGCCGATCAGATTGCCGAGGCCAGCCTTTTTCTTCACCTTGATTTCGCTGCGCCCTGTCAGCACATGGGCGATCTCGTTGATCGTGGCGACAACCGGATTCTTGGCATCCATCTCACCGAGCATACGTCCGTTGTTGGCAGCATTTCCGAACAAAAGCGGCTCGAACGGGATGACCGACATCGGCGAAAGGCCGAGCGATTCGGAGAAGTCGGACGGCGTAATCTCAGGACGTTTCGGCACACCGGCCTGGTTGATCACAAGCTTTGGCGCGGGATCGTTCGGACGAAGCCGCTTCAGCATGTCGACCAGGTTCTTCGTGTTGCGCAGATTGGCCAGTTCGGGCGTCGCCGTGATGACGATCTCGTCGGCCTTGACCAGCGTGTTCTTGGTCCAGCCGGCCCACACGTGGGGAACATCGAGCACGAGGAGCGGCGCGCTACGCTGGGCTATGTCGATAAGCTGGGTGAAGGCGTCGGGATCGAAATCGTAGACCCGCTCCAGGGTCGAAGGGGCCGCAAGCAGCGACAGGTGCTCGGCGCATTGGGCGAGCAGCCGGTCGAGATAGACCTCGTCGACGCGTTCCGGCGAGAAGACTGCCTCGGCAATGCCTTGCGCCGGATCCTGGTCGAAATTGATATTGGCCGTTCCGAAGGCGAGGTCGAGATCGGCGACAACCACTTCGGATTTGAAAAGGGACGACATGGCCCAGGCCACATTATGGGCTATGGTCGAGGAGCCGACGCCGCCTTTGGCGCCGATGAAGGCAATCGAGCGGCCGATCGGCTCCGCTTCCGGATCAACGAAGATCGAAGACACCACGCTGACGATGTCGGCCATCGATACGGGCGCGATGACATACTCGGAAATGCCCGAACGAATGAGTTCGCGGTACAGGCCGACATCGTTGTAGTGGCCGACAACCACCACCTTGGAGGTCGGGTCACAATGCTCGGAGAGCTGGGCGAGTTGTTCAAGCAATAGCTTCGGCTCGCTGCGCGATTCAAGCAGGATCAGGTTCGGTGTCGGCGCCGACTGATAGAATTCGATAGCGGTAGGGATGCCCCCCATATGCACCTTCAGATGGGCCTTGGCCATGCGGCGATCCTCGCCGGCGCGCTCGACCGGATTGGCTACGCCTTCGGTCTCGCAAAATGCCTGGATCGAAATGCGCGGGATCGGCCGCAACGCCTGCATCGCGGCAATATCCTGCTCCGAGGTTTCGCCGCCCGGTACCTCTGTGTCATAGGCAAGATTGCTCATTGTCATCACTTTCCGTGACTTGCGCGGCTTAGGGTTTGTTGAGCCTCAACACTCGTTAATATTCGACTTCCGAATTGCCGAGGAATTCGTCCGAAATACCTCTGTCACGATAGACGTCGATCACCGCGCCGCGATTTTCCGCGTCGATCGGGGTCGGCTTGCGTGGCCCGATCAAATCGGACGGATTGGCCATCTGGGCAGCCAGGTTGTTCTGATACGAACAGCCGAAATCGGCATAGTGCTTGTTTTCCGAAGTCTGCAGCAGGTCTTCGGGCCAGCGCCCGCATTTATCCGTCTGAGCCTTCACCGAGACGTAGGCAACACGGATCGGTGCGGACGCTTCGGCCGAAACAGACTGATAGGACCGCATGGCGATCCGCTTCCGGCTGATGCCGCTGGCTATGGCCAGCCTGGCGAAATCGCGGCCGGCCACGGCCGCTGCGATTTCGTTGGCTGAGCCGCTCGGAATCTCGATCGTCAGCACCGGAGCCGCGCTCCTGTCGTATCCGTCCAGGAAGCCCAGGAGCGTGTCACGCTGGGATCTGGTCATGCCACGGTCGCCGGCGCCGACCGGAAGGTCGATCTTCTGTATCTTCTCGGCTATGACGATCGGATGGGTGGTGCGATAATCGTCCGGTATGGCACCCACCGTGACGCTGTCGCGATTGGCGCAGCCGGCCAGCAATGCCGCCACCGCGATCGCCATAATGGGAACGGCCGGCCGCCAGATTCGCGAATGGACCGACCGCGTCGCGGTGATCGCCCGTGCCTTCGATGCTGCCTTAGACATGACCGCTTCCCCGCTTACTTGTAGATAAAGCCGACAACGCCGTGGTAACGGCCGTTGGGCTTGTCGGTCTGCATGGTGCCGTAGACACGGTTGACGCGGCCAAGGAAGATGCCGGCGCCATCGCTGGCGGCGTTGAAATTGTCATCCGGCTTGGCAAGATCGTTGCGCGCCACCGGCTTCACCAGATAGGGCGTAATGATGATGACGAGCTCGGTCTCGTTGCGAACGAAATCCCTGCTGCGGAACAGCGCGCCAAGCACTGGAATCTTTGTCAGACCAGGTAAGCCGTTGACGGCTTGCCTGAGATCATCGCGGACAAGGCCGGCAATCATCATCGAGCCGCCCGAAGGCAGTTCCACTGTTGTGTCGGCCAAGCGCTTGCGGAGCGACAGGGCATTCATGCCCGGGCTTGTTACGCCTTCGGACAAAGACACAGACCCCTCCGTTGTCGGCTCGGAAACCGAGGTTCTGACTTTCAGGCTGATACGGCCGGGAGACAGCACCACCGGCTGGAATTCCAGGCCAATGCCGTATTCGATCTTCTCGACCGAATACGTCTTCAGACCGGTCTGGTTATCGTTTGATACGGCTTGGGAAACGCTGGTCACCATGTTGTATTCGCCGCCAACCTTGAAGGTCGCCTTCTCGCCGGATACGGCCGTCAATGTTGGTTCGGCGAGGGTTTTCATGACACCGGACTGTTCCATGGCATTGATGTAGGCCTGCAGCGTCGAGCTCCCGATAGAGAGGCCCGAGTTCGACAGCGACTTGCCCAAACCAGTGAAATTGTCGCTTACCGCGCCCCAGCTGATGCCGTTGCTGCTGCCGTTGCCCACCATGTTGACGCCGAGCTGCTTCATCACCGAGCGGCTGACTTCCGCGACCGTTACCTTCAGCGTCACCTGGTCGTCGCCGATGATCTGCAGCAGGTTGACGATCTTGCTGACGCGGCGCTCGGCATCTGGGTTATCGATCGCGACGCCGGCTTCAGCCGAACCGCCGGCAGCGGTCTGCGAATATTGACCCGTGGTCGCCTCGCCGCCGGACACGAAAATGGTTGCCAGATCGGCCGCGCGCTTGGCGTCCAGAGGAGTGTCCACGGTTCCGGTCAGAACGACGTTGTCGTTCAGCAACTCGACCTTGACCTCCGATGACGGGATGAAGCGCTTGATATAATCCTCCAGCCCGGCGACGTCACGTTCGACCGCTAGGTCAAGGCTGACGATCTGCTCGCCATTCGGGCCAAAGACGAAGATATTGGTCTCGCCGACCGCCTTTCCAAACAGATAGATGCGCCTGGCGGTGCGGGTCACCGCGTCGGCTACAGCGGGGTTGGCGACGAGAATGTCGTAGGCATCGCTCGGGAGGTCGATGACCACCGACTTGTTCAGTCCGAGCTTGACCCGCTGGGTGGCGGTCGAAGCCGTCACCCTGGCGTTGTCGCCTGCTGCGCTGGCACAGAGAACGCCATATGCATTCGTTCCAAGGAAAAGCAGGCCGATCGCCGCAGCCAGCGTGACCGGCAATTTGGTTTTTAGCCTCATTTCCTCGCCCCCACTTCGGAAACTTCGCCCGACTTGATCAACCGCACGGTTCCGCGCCGGCCATTGCCGGAAACCAGGTAATCGGCTTCGCCCACATTCTTGTCCTGACTGTCCTTGATCGAGCGCAGCGCCAATGTCAGGCGATCCGCCATCTGCTGTGCGACGGTGATGATCTCGGACTGCTGCGGCGTCAGTTCCAGGGTGGCGGTCTGGCCAACCCTGGTCTTCTTACCTTCCTCGTCCTCCTGAATGGTCTGGTCGATCGCCAGGACGCGAATGTTCTTCAGGATAGTTTCGGTCGTGAAGCCCGGACCACCGCCATTGGCGGGATCGGCTCTGCGGGTCATGATGACGTCGACGAAATCGTTGGGAAGAATAAAGCCACCGGCCGAGGTGTCGGCCGAGATGCTTGTGGCAACGGCCCGCATGCCGGAGGGCAGGATCGACGACATGAAGCTTTGCCCTTCACCGATCAGCTTCGAGCGCCGCAGCGGCTCGCCGGCGTAGAGCGCCACGCGAGCGACGGCGCCCTTCAGCTTGTCCAGCGCTTCAGGCTCGGCGGCGCGGGTGATGAAATTTGCGTTGATGCCGGCGGACGGCCATGACTCCCAGGAAATGTTGTTTTCAAGCGGACTGCCCATCGGAACGTCGCCGGAAAGAACAAGCACATCCTGCAGCGCGATCGCCGGCGCCTGAGGACCGGAATCGACAACCGGAGGCGGCGGAGCCACGACCATGTTCTTCGCGACATAGCCTGCACCACCGGCCGCGGCTATCGCCACGCTCAGAATAATCAATCGGGATGCTGGCATCTGTCCGAACCTCGCCTTGGCAAACCACGTAGCCAAGCGGGACTTTGCAGCGGCAATCGTCAAAACAAGGTTAATGTTATACTTACGATCGTGATTAATTTAACGTTTACATAAATTGGACCGACAAGCCCGGCCCGAAGGAAAACGTGGCCAACTCGCCTGCTCGGCGCCAACCGCGTAAAGCGAAATTCAGCCCGCCAGCCTGGTAAGTGCCCAGGCCATCAATGGCGAGTCGGAATAGGTGAGCAGACCGCCAATGCCAAGCGCGATGCCGTACGGAACGCCGGTCGCCTCATCGGCGAAATGGCGCAGGAACGGATTGTGGCTTGTGACGGCGGCAAGCGGCGATTTTCGATAGGCGAGGATGGCTAGCGTCAGCAGTCCGCCGATGAATGTCGAGGCGACGAGGTATTCGATGAGATGGATGTTCAGTCCCATCCACATGGCAGTGGCAGCCAGAAGCTTGGCGTCGCCGCCGCCCATGCCGCCCAGCGCGAACAGGCCGAACGTCACCGCGAGAACCAGGCCGGCGGCGGCGAAATGCCAGCCATAGGTGGCCCAGTCCATGCCGGTCAAAGGCGCAACCAAGGCGAAGACAACCACAAGCAACACCGGCACGCGATTGGCGATCGTCATCGAAAGCATGTCGGAGATCGCGGCAAAAAGCATGCAGAACGGAAACACGACGAAGATCACGGCTTCAAGCATCGGCGCGCCTATGACCCAATTGCATCTGGCCCCAGCCTAATCCTATTCGATTAACGACTGATGAGGCCTAAATTTCAAATCATACCAGGACTAAATAAGGGCCGCCAGTGCGGCGGCCCTTATTTCAGAACAACCGAACCCGTTACGGTCAGCTACCGTTCACCTTAGTGGAGATGGCGGTGAACTTGGCGTTCAGCGAGTTGCCGAGCTGGCCGGCGCCGACCATGATGGCGAGTGCGATAAGAGCGGCGATCAGACCGTATTCGATAGCGGTCGCGCCGGATTCGTCCTTCACAAAACGTGCGATGAGGTTAGACATTCGAGCTCCTACTCCAATTGTTACAGCACTTCCGTCAACTTCTCTTGGTGGCTGATCGGATACTGCGAATCTAAGGAGAAGCTGTTTCAATCGGCTTAATAAACAGGCTTACCGATTCCTTTCCCGCTTCGACGAGATTGCGTGGTTAACCCAGAACTAAAATACCCGCCGCTAGGCGCCCGGGCTGACAAAAGGCGCAAAAGGCGCAATTCGGCAAAGACGTTCCAGCCGTGCCGGCTAGGCCCAATGCCGGTTCCGGCTTGATCCTGAACTCCAGCCGCTTAACGATTGGTTCACCAATCTCGTTCATGTTCCGTTGAACAGTTTGCCAGGGGGCGCCTCAATGGCCGGGCCGAGATCATCATTTCCAGTTGCCGTGCTTTTTGCCGCAGCGGCTTTCGCCTTTCCAGCCAAGGCCGGCGCCGGCATCGAGGTGACGATGAACCAGGCAAAGATCATCAAATTGTCGCGCGCCGCCGATACGATTGTCGTCGGCAATCCGGCGATCGCCGACGCCTCCGTGCAGGACGCATCGACCATCGTACTGACCGGCAAGGGATTTGGCGTCACCAATCTCGTCGTCCTCGACCAGGAGGGTAACCCGATCGTCGATGAGCAAATAACCGTCGTGCGCCAGGCAGCGTCGTCGGTGCGCATCTATCGGCGTTCCGAAGTACAGACCATGTCCTGCGCGCCATATTGCGAAAGCTCGTATAAGAGCGATGCCGAGAAGGCCTCTGAAGCCGAAATGAGCGCCGGGCATTAGCTAGCCGACGTGTCCGCCTTTGGCGGGAACGTGCTTCGGTTATCGCCGGGTTAAGGCCTTCCCGTTGAATTTAACGGTCATTCCAACCGGACTTCAATCGGTTCCGACTAAGGGTGGGACCGATACAGAAGCGGCATCGGCGGGCAGAGGACATGAACAAGGCAGGACGAGCAGGTTCTCCAAGACGGTTTTTGGGCGACCGCCGCGGAAGCACGGCGATCGAATTCGCCATGCTTGCAATTCCTTTCGCGCTTCTTGTCTTCGCCATCCTGGAGAGCTGCATTTCTTTTGCCGCACAGGAAGTGATGGCAAACGCCACCGACGACATCGCGCGCCAGCTGCGTACCGGCCAACTAAGACCGGCCGATGTGTCCGGGACCAAGCTGCGGGATATGATCTGCACCAAATTGGAGATCATGGTCGCCAAGACCTGTCCCGGATTGCTGGTGGACTTGCGGGAATATCCGACCTTCGCCGATGCGGCGCTGGCCGGTTTCAAGATTCAGGATGGCGATGTCGTGCTGACCAAGGGCACGAGCACACAGACCTTCACCGTCGCACCTGGCCTGGCGGAGTCGAGAAACATGCTGCGTGTTTTTTACAAATGGCCGGTGATGACCGACTTCATGGCCAAATCGATGGCCAACCTGAAGGACGGCAAAACGCTGCATTTTGCTTCGATCACTTGGCAGAACGAGCCGTTCGACAACTGAACCACGTAGTCGCTTGAAAAGGGCAAAGCCATGATTCGTGCGGGGGCACAGCTGGGCATCGCAGGGATTTGTACAAGAGCAGTCCGGCTTTGCTCGGACCGCCGCGGTATTGCGGCTGTCGAGTTTGCCCTCATCGTGCCTGTCCTGTTGATCATGTACTTTATGACAATGGAGGCCTCGCAAGCCATCGAGACCAGCAAGAAGGTCAGCCGCATCGGCAGCATGGTAGCGGACCTCGTCACGCAGCAGCAGACCGTCAAGGCGGCCGATGTCGATGCCATCATGGCGATCGGCAGTTCCACGCTCCAGCCCTACAACCGCTCGAAACCGAAGATCATTATCACGGCGATACAGGTGACGAACGAGACGACGCCGAAAGTCCTGGTCGTGTGGTCGCGCAAACTGGTCGATGGCGTCTCTAGCGTCGACGCTGTCAAGGATTCCACCACAACGGTCCCGAGCGCGCTCAAGATCAAAGGCACGTTCCTCATTCGGGTCGAAAGCGATCTCGCCTACAAGCCAATCATCACCTGGTCGGCGGACGGCCAAAGCCGGTTCGGGTTGAGCTCGGTCTTCAATTCGATATCGATGGCGGAAACTTATTATCTGCGGCCGCGCAGGAGCCCGACCATTCCGTGCAGCGATTGCTGACGCCTGAAGCCCGCTAACCGGTCTGTTGCTATTGCTTGCGACCGCGGGCCGAGACTAGACGCACGATGGCTGCAGCCAGCACATAGTCCCTCGGACCGGCAACGGTTCGGCGACGATACCGATACGGAACGTTCCGATAACATCGCGCCAATCGGCTCGCGCCAGGTTTGTGCAAGACGCATCCAGCAGCAAAGCCAGTACGGCGGCGAATGCCGTCAGGGCAAGCCTCATGCGAGCTCCGCGCCGCGCATTTCCATCCGCAGATCGACCATGCCGCGATTCGTCTCTCCGGGACCAGCACGCCAAGCCGTGCCGTTGGGTTTCCGAATTGCCAATGGCGGCGCGGAACCCTATGTCTGAGCCAACACACAGGCAATGATGAACCTTTCGATGGCACGCGCCTTCCTTTTTGTCCTCGACTCCTTCGGCATCGGCGGCGCGGCCGATGCCGAACGTTATGGCGACACCGGCTCTAATACGTTCGCACACATCGCGCGGGCCTGCGCAGAAGGCCGCGCCGATCGCGAAAGCCTGCGTGCCGGACCCCTTCTTGTACCAAACATGCTCGCGCTCGGCCTCGGCCAGGCCGCGGCAACGGCGACGGGTTTCAGGTTCGAGAATGCCGGCAGTGCGCCGCTTGCCGCCGCCTTTCACGGCGCGGCCCAAGAGGTTTCGAGCGGCAAGGACACGCCATCGGGCCATTGGGAAATAGCCGGCCTGCCGGTCCGTTTCGACTGGGGTTACTTCCCAGACAAGATTCCCGCCTTTCCGGCCGAGTTGACCGACGCAATGGTGCGTGAAGGGAAGGTGCCTGGCATCCTCGGCAATTGCCATGCTCCGGGCACCGAGATTATCGAACGGTTCGGCGAAGGCCATATCCGCACCGGCAAGCCGATCTGCTACACCTCGATCGACTCCGTCCTGCAGATCGCCGCGCATGAGGTTCATTTCGGCCTGGAACGGCTTTACGAGTTCTGCAAAGTGGTGCGCAGGCTCGTCGATCCGCTGAATATCGGCCGCGTCATCGCGAGGCCGTTTATCGGTGAAACCGCCGCCACGTTCGAGCGAACGCATAATCGTCGCGACTATGCCGTACCGCCGCCGGAACCGACGCTGCTCGATCGGCTGACGGCGCGCGGCAGCCGGGTTATCGCGATCGGCAAGATCGGCGACATTTTCGCCCATCGGGGGATCTCGGAAGTCCGCAAGGCTGCCGGCAACATGGCGATGTTCGACAAAACGCTTGGTGCCATGGAAGACGCCCGCGACGGCGACCTCGTCTTCGCGAACTTTGTCGACTTCGACACCGAGTTCGGGCATCGGCGCGACGTTGCGGGATATGCCGCCGCACTCGAAGCTTTCGACCGGCGCCTGCCCGAGGCATTCGCACGGCTGAGGCCAGGCGATCTGCTCATTTTGACCGCCGATCACGGCAACGATCCGACTTGGCGCGGCACCGACCACACGCGCGAGCGTATTCCGATTATCGGGACACGGCCGGGTTTCAAAGGCGCAGAGATCGGACTGAGGACAACATTTGCCGACATCGGCGAAACCGTGGCCGAACATCTCGGGCTGGCGCGCGGCCGTCACGGCACCTCCTTCCATGCCACGATAGGTGGCCATGCCTGAGCTGCCGGAGGTAGAGACAGTCAGGCGCGGTCTGCAGCCGGCCCTTGAAGGTGCCCGCATTGTCGGTGTCGAGGCACGCCGGCCGGATTTGCGGTTTCCGTTCCCCGAGAGATTTTCGGAGCGGCTGACCGGCAAGACGATTGCGGCGCTCGGCCGCCGTGCCAAATATCTGACAATGCACATGGACAACGGCCCGGTTCTGATCTGCCATCTCGGCATGTCGGGTTCGTTTCGCATCGAAACGGCCGACGAGAGCGCAACGCCCGGCGCGTTCCACCACGAACGTTCGAAAAACACTGCTCACGATCACGTCGTCTTCGACATCGCATCCCCTGCCGGCGTCCGCTCTCGCGTGATCTTCAACGACCCGCGCCGCTTCGGGTTCATGCTGTTTTCGGAAGGCGAGCCCGACATGCATCCGATGCTGGCGGGATTAGGCGTCGAGCCTACAGGCAACGCACTGGACGGCGCGCTGCTCGCTTCGTTGCTGAAAGGTCGCAAGTCACCGCTGAAAGCGGCACTTCTGGACCAGAGGCTGATTGCCGGGCTAGGCAATATCTACGTCTCGGAAGCGCTTTGGCGGGCCGGCCTGTCGCCGCTGCGCGAAGCGGGCACCCTCGCGAGAGCCGGCAAGAAAGCCAAAGAGCAGAGCGAACGCCTGGCCGAAGCAATCCGCTCGGTCGTCGCCGATGCGATCGCCGCCGGCGGCTCGTCGTTGCGCGATTATATGCAGACCGATGGATCGCTGGGCTACTTCCAGCATTCCTTCGCGGTTTACGATCGCGAGGGGGAAGCCTGCTCCAAGCCTGGTTGTGGCGGCCACATCGAGCGTATCGTGCAAAGCGGTCGTTCGACTTTCCACTGCCGGGCCTGTCAGGCTTGAACCAGAAGCGAGGAGGAGCAAAGCATGGGCTATGAAACCATCATCGTCGAAACCCGCGGCAAGGTCGGGCTGATTACGCTGAACCGGCCGCAGGCGCTCAACGCGCTGAATTCACAAGTGCTGGCGGAACTGGTCGCGTCGGTGAATAGCATGGGCGCCAATGCCGACATCGGCGCCATGGTCATCACTGGTTCGGAAAAGGCTTTCGCGGCAGGTGCCGATATCAAGGAAATGCAGTCCATCTCCTATGTGGATGCCTATCTGCAGGATTTCTTCGTCGGCTGGGAAGAATTTACGCGGGCACGAAAGCCGATCATCGCGGCGGTGGCGGGCTATGCGCTGGGGGGCGGCTGCGAACTGGCGATGATGTGCGACTTCATCATCGCCGCCGACACCGCCAAGTTTGGCCAACCCGAGATCACGCTGGGCGTCATGCCCGGCATGGGCGGATCGCAGCGCCTGACCCGCTTTGTCGGCAAGTCAAAGGCGATGGATATGTGCCTGACGGGTCGAATGATGGACGCAGCCGAGGCCGAGCGTTCCGGCCTTGTCTCGCGCGTGGTGCCAGCCGGCGAGTTGATCGAGGAAGCGCTTAAGGCAGCGTCCAAGATCGCTGGTTTTTCCTTGCCGTCGGTGATGATGGCAAAGGAGGCCGTCAACCGCGCCTATGAGACGACGCTCACCGAGGGTCTGCGGTTCGAGCGCCGGCTGTTTCATTCGCTGTTTGCGCTGGATGACCAGAAGGAAGGCATGGCGGCCTTCAGCGGCAAGCGGAAGCCGAATTTCACGAACCGATGAGATGACGAAGGCGCCGGTCAAAAAGAAAGCGCTGCAGCGTTGACGCGCCGGAAAAGCTGAACTATAAGCCGCACCAACCGAGGCGGCCCTGTGGCTGCCCGTTTGTTTTTTGCGCCCTGCGGTATCCCGCAAGCGCCCACCAGATCAGAAGAGAGGCACCATGGCCAATACCTCCTCGGCCAAAAAGGCAACGCGCAAGATCGCCCGTCGCGCAGCGATCAACAAGAACCGCCGCTCCCGCGTCCGGACCTACATCCGCCAGGTCGAAGAGGCGCTCGCGGCTGGCGATAAGGCGGCCGCACAGGCTGCCTTCAAGGTGGCCGAGCCGGAATTGATGCGCGCCGCGACCAAGGGCGTGGTGCACAAGAACACGGCATCGCGCAAGGTGTCGCGGTTGGCCCAACGGGTCAAGGTGCTGTCGGCCTAATATACCTTTTCCTGAACTGCGCTTCTTCAAACCCGGCCAATCGCGCCGGGTTTTTTTTCGTTTGCCGGCAAGTACTTAAAAGAAAGCCCGCAAAATGGCGCTCCGGGTGCATTTCAAAGTTCGAAATGCTTTGCCGGCATATACATGCCCGCTGATATTCGCAGCCTTCGAAACCGCCAATACGAAAATTTCCGAGCGTCACAGATTACTGTTTTTTTTCAGAGGCTTACCGATGGTGATCCACAGCTTGTTCACATCGGCTGTGGCCGATAGGCGGCAATTGGCTGTCAAGTGAATTATTTCAGAAAATTTCGCATTGTGTGGCCTTTTTCACATTCGCCGGAAAAGGGTTTGAATCACAATGGCTTTGTCAAAATCAACTGTTGCAGCATGGCGTTCGAAACGTCCCTTTCTAGTCAGATTCCTTAAAAATCCGTTAGGGGTGGCCTTGCCCTATCCACAGCGATTTCGGTAATGTCTGTCCATCGAAGGGACGGGCCCTTGGCCCTTGACCAGCCTGAAACCGGCCAGCTCAAATTGGCAGAGTTTACACCGCGGATTCAACTCCGCGGACGGGGTTGGTTTGTCTTTTCGATACGGTAGGGGACTGGCGTAATTGTACATGGCAGGTCGACGGTGCGCCGGCGGTTTTTCGCCGGACGGCATTTTGTTGCCCTGACATGACCAAAGCGGATCGGCTCTTCGGCGCCGGACCGACAACGAGGCGATTCATCAGCCGGCGGCGGCGATGGTGTCGCAGCGAAGACACGGTCGCCGGAAACATGGATGCAGGAGGCGCATCCCCGGCGGAAAACAGGTACAAGAGACAAGGAACTCGATCATGCAGAGCGGCGGCATCGAAAGGGAGCTTACAGGCGACCTCCCATTTCCTGGAACGTTAATCGGAAGGAACGACATGGCGGCTTCCAATGAAGCTGAACAGAAGTTCGATCGGGTCAAGGCCCAGTTGAAGGCGCGTCTGGGAACCGAGGTCTATTCGAGCTGGTTCGGGCGCATGAAGGTCGCTGAATCCTCTAAGGGCATTGTCCGCATCTCAGTGCCAACCGCATTCCTGCGTTCATGGATCAACGGCCACTATCTCGATCTCATCACCGAGTTGTGGAAGCACGAGGATCCGGAGATCCTCAAGATCGAGATAGTGGTTCGCACCGCCACACGGCAGGGCCGCAACAACGTCGAGCCAGAAGTGGCCCCGGCGCGCAAGATGACCAGGCAGACGCAAACCGCGCTCTCTGCGGGCACGGCGAGCCCCAGCAGGGTCGAACGGGTCCCGGTACCCCGCCCGGGGATGCCGGCAGAAACCGAGTTCCGGCACAATGTTCTCGGTTCGCCACTCGATCCACGCTATACTTTCACCTCCTTCATCGAAGGACCATCGAACCGAGTGGCTTTTGCCGCCGCCAAGGCGGTCGCGGAATCGCAGTCGAGCGCGGTGCGTTTCAATCCGCTCTTTCTTCACGCGACGGTCGGGCTGGGCAAAACGCACCTGTTGCAGGCGATCGCCGCAGAATCGCTGAAGCAGAATCCGAAATCGCGGGTCGTCTATCTGACGGCTGAGTATTTCATGTGGCGGTTCGCCACCGCGATCCGCGACAACAACGCACTGACGCTGAAAGAACAGCTGCGCGACATCGACCTCCTCATCATCGACGACATGCAGTTCCTGCAGGGCAAGTCGATCCAGCACGAATTCTGCCATTTGATCAACATGCTGCTCGACAGCGCCAAGCAAGTGGTGGTCGCTGCCGACCGGCCGCCGTCGGAATTGGAGTCGCTGGAGCCACGCGTCCGCTCGCGCCTCAACGGCGGCGTCGCGCTGGAAATGTCAGCCCCGGATTTCGCCATGCGTATCGGTATGCTCAAGCTCAGGCTTGCCACCGCCAAGCTCGACGATGCGTCGCTCGATATTTCCGAAGAGATCCTCAACCACGTCGCCCGCACGGTGACCGGCAGCGGACGCGAGCTCGAAGGTGCCTTCAACCAGCTTTTGTTTCGTCAATCCTTCGAACCGCAGATCACCATCGACCGCATCGACGAGATCCTTGGCCACATCTATCGTTCGGGCGAACCCAAGCGGGTGCGTATCGAGGACATCCAGCGCATCGTCGCGCGCCACTACAACGTGTCGAAGACCGAACTTCTGTCCAACCGGCGCACACGCACCATCGTCAAGCCACGGCAGGTCGCCATGTATCTGTCGAAGGTGATGACGCCGCGCTCGCTGCCGGAGATCGGGCGGCGGTTCGGCGGTCGTGACCATACGACCGTGCTGCATGCGGTGCGCAAGATCGAGGATCTTTCCGGTGCCGACAACACACTGGCGCAGGAACTCGAATTGCTGAGAAGGCTGATCAACGACCAGGCCTGACGGCCCGAAAAACGCCGGCTCGCGGACTCCGGCCTTTTTATCCCCAGAAAGCCCGTGCAGCCGGTCCGAACCGGTGGCGCGGGCTTGCGTTTGCCGGGTTTTTCCTGTCAGTTTACGCAGATTCTGAGCCTGTTCAGACCTTTCGCGGGGCGCCGCTTGCCGGAGACCCGTTCATTCATTCAAGCGAGCCTGTTTCGTCATGCGTGTTATCCTGGAACGGTCAAATCTCCTGAAGTCGCTCAACCATGTTCACCGCGTGGTCGAGCGGCGCAATACCATTCCGATCCTGTCGAACGTGCTGCTCAGCGCCGAGGGGGCCAGCCTTGAAATGAAGGCGACCGACCTCGACCTGGAGGTGACCGAAGCAACGCCGGCAAAGGTCGAACGTGGCGGGGCGACGACGGTCCCGGCACATCTGCTCTACGACATCGTGCGCAAGCTTGCCGACGGCGCGGAGGTGGCGCTGAAGACCGACGAAGACGGCAACGCCATGACGGTGACGTCGGGGCGCTCGAGCTTCCGCCTGCAATGCCTGCCGCAGTCCGACTTTCCCGAGCTTTCAGCCGGGTCGTTCTCGCATATTTTCCGGCTCGATTCCGTCGGACTAAAGGGCCTCATTGAAAAGACCCAGTTCGCCATCTCGACCGAGGAGACGCGCTATTATCTGAACGGCATTTATCTGCACACGCACGAGGCCGGCGGCAAGCTGAAGCTGCGCTCTGTCGCGACCGACGGCCACCGGCTGGCGCGCGCCGAGATCGATGCGCCGGCAGGCTCTGAGGGCATGCCTGGCGTCATAATCCCGCGAAAGACGGTCAGCGAGCTGCAAAAGCTGGTCGACGATCCCGATGTTGCAGTCACCACCGAGTTGTCCGACACCAAGATCCGTTTCACCATCGGCAGCGTTATCTTGACCTCCAAGCTGATCGACGGCACTTTCCCGGACTACCAGCGCGTCATTCCGACCGGCAACGACAAGAAGCTGATTATCGATCGCCAGAGTTTCGCCGCTGCCGTCGATCGCGTTTCGACCATTTCGTCCGAACGCGGCCGGGCGGTGAAGCTTTCGATCGCCGAAGGGCAGGTCACGCTTGCGGTCAACAACCCGGATTCGGGCAGTGCCACCGAGGAACTGGCGGCCGACTATTCGTCCGATCCGATCGAAATCGGCTTCAACGCCAAATACCTGCTCGACGTTGCCGCGCAACTGACCGGCACGGAGGCGAAGTTCATGCTGGCGGATGCCGGTTCCCCGACGCTGATCCACGACATGGCCGACGAGACCGCGCTCTACGTGCTGATGCCGATGCGGGTGTAGGGCCCGAACGGGGCCATCTTGCTGTCGTGACCAGATCTGCAAAACCGCAGCAGACGTACATAAGTAAGCTCACACTTACGAATTTCCGCAACTATGCGGCGTTGGCAATCGACCTTGATCCCGGTGCTGTGGTTTTCTCCGGCGACAATGGCGCCGGCAAGACCAATCTGCTTGAAGCGATCTCGCTGCTCACGCCGGGCCGCGGCCTGCGCCGCGCACCCTATTCCGAGGTGGCGCGCGAAGGCGGCGACGGTGGCTTTGCGCTGCATGCCCGGCTTGACGGGCCGGAAGGCCAGGTCGAGATCGGTACCGGAATATCGGGCAGCAACGGCGAAGCCGGCCGGCGGGTGCGGATCAACGGCGCGACGGCACGCTCAGCCGAAGACATGCTGGAATGGCTGCGCGTGGTCTGGCTGACACCGGCCATGGACGGCCTGTTCCCCGGGCCGGCTGCCGACCGCCGGCGCTTCCTAGACCGGCTGGTGCTGGCGATCGATCCTGGCCACGGCCAGCGCGCGCTTGACTACGAAAAGGCAATGCGCGGCCGCAACAGACTGCTCGCCGACGGTTCACGCGACGGTGCCTGGTTCGATGCGATCGAGATGCAAATGGCCGAGACCGGCGTGGCGATTGCCGCGGCGCGTGCCGAACTGGTGCGCCTGCTCGCCGCCATGATCGACCGGCTGCCCGGCGACGGACCGTTTCCGCAAGCCGACATCGGCATCTCTGGCGAACTGGAAGGCGAACTCGGTATTTTGCCGGCCGTCGACGTAGAGGAACGGTTCCGTCGTGCGCTTGCCCAGGGGCGCGACCGCGACCGCACCGCCGGACGCACGCTCGACGGCCCGCACCGTTCCGACCTCGTGGTGCGCCACCGGCCCAAGGCGATGCCGGCCGAGCTCTGTTCGACCGGCGAGCAGAAGGCGCTGCTGGTCGGCATTGTCTTGTCGCATGCGCGGCTAACCGGCGAGATGTCGGGCATGACACCGATCCTGCTGCTCGACGAGATCGCCGCCCATCTCGACGGCGGTCGACGGGCGGCCTTGTTCTCGATCCTGGAGGAACTAAACTGCCAGGCCTTCATGACCGGGACCGATGCCGCGTTGTTTGACAGCCTCAAGGGACGCGCGCAATTCCTGACCGTCGATCACGGCACGGTCAGGCCGACCATTTGAATTTCGTCCATGGCGCATTTCTGAGCTGCATGCATTGACGCCTGACAAGTTTTTTCCTCCGTTATATGGTCCGGCGATGATCACAGCCGCCCTCACCGATGAAGAGCTCGAACGCTACGCCCGCCACATCGTGCTGCCCGAGATCGGCGGCGCCGGCCAGCAGCGGCTGAAGCGGGCGCGGGTGCTCGTCATTGGCGCCGGCGGATTGGGAGCGCCGGTGCTCGAATATCTCGCCGCCGCAGGGATTGGCACTCTCGGTATCGTCGACGACGACATCGTTTCGCTTTCCAACCTGCAACGACAAGTGATCCACGCCACGCGCGATGTCGGGGTGGCGAAAACCGACAGCGCCAGAGCGGCGATCATCCGCATCAATCCAAACGTCGTCGTGGAAGAGCACAATTTCAGGCTGACCGTGGACAACGCCCCTACCCTCATTGCCCGTTATGACATCGTCGTTGACGGCTCCGACAATTTCGAGACACGCTACGCGGTGGCCGACGCCTGCGCCGCGGAAAGCCGGCCGCTCGTGCATGCCGCCGTTGGCCGCTTCGACGGCTCGGTCACCGTACTGAAGCCATTCGAAACCGGCCCGGACGGCAAGTTGAACCCAAGCTACCGCGATCTCTTTCCCGAGGCGCCGCCGCCGGGACTGGTGCCATCCTGCGCGGTGGCCGGCATTGTCGGCGCGCTGACCGGGGTCATCGGCACGCTGCAAGCCATGGAAGCGATCAAGCTGATCACCGGGATTGGCGAGCCGCTGGTCGGACGACTGCTGCTCTACGATGCGCTGGCGGCACGCTTCGACACGATCCGCTACAAGCGAACCAGCCCGTGAGCCTGCCTGCCGACGTTTCCATCGTGCAGCTTGCAGCCGATTTCGACCGTTGGGACGAGGTGCTGGCGCTGGTCATGCGCGCCTTCGCCTTTATGGACGGGGTTATTGACCCGCCGTCCTCGGCGCATCGGCTCACCGTTGAAAATCTCAGGGCTAGAGCGCTGGAGGAGACAGCATTCCTGGCGCTGAAGGAAAACGAGATCGTCGGTTGCGTCTTCATCCTGAAGCGCGCAGACGAGCTCTATGTTGGAAAGCTCGCGGTCGAGCCGGTTCTTCAGGGACAAGGCATTGGAAAACAGCTGATGCAGGCCGTCGAAGATCTTGCCCGCAGCCACAACAGGACCGCCATCGAGCTCCAGACCCGGATCGAGCTGACCGGAAATCACGCAGCCTTTGCCCGCCTCGGTTTTCGTGAAACCGAACGGACAGCGCACAAGGGCTACGACCGGCCGACCTCAATCACCATGCGCAAGGCGTTTTCGTAAGCCAAAGCTATCCAACGACGAACGCGTGGTTGCCGCGGCAAGACTGTGCCGGCGTGACGGCAGGTCACGCCCTCAACGGCAGCACGCGGTCGGGCGGGCGATGACCATCGAAGAAGGCGCGGATATTGATGATCACCTTCTCGCCCATGTCGATACGGCCTTCGAGCGTCGCCGAACCCATATGCGGCAACAGCACGACCTTGCCTTTGTGGGCAAGCTTCAGCAGCTTGCTGTTCAGCGCCGGCTCGTGCTCGTAGACGTCGAGGCCGGCGCCGGCGATCTTGCCGTCATGGATGAGCTTGATCAGCGATTCCTCATCGATGATATCTCCGCGCGCGGTGTTGACTATGTAAGCGGACGGTTGCAGAAGCGCCAGCCGCCGTGCCGAAAGCAGATGGAAAGTTGCCGGTGTCGATGGGCAATTGACCGAGATAATGTCCATACGGGCAAGCATCTGGTCGAGGCTTTCCCAATACGTGGCTTCCAACTCCTCCTCGATTGCCGGCAGCACGCGGTGGCGGTTGTGGTAGTGGATCGAGAGGCCAAACGCCTTGGCGCGCCTGGCGACAGCGGTGCCGATGCGACCCATGCCGACAATGCCGAGCCGTTTGCCCCAAATGCGCCGGCCGAGCATCCAGGTCGGCGACCAGCCCGCCCATTTCTTATCGCCGGTCAGCACGTTGGCGCCTTCGGCCAGCCGTCGCGGTACGGCCAGCAGCAGCGCCATGGTCATGTCGGCCGTATCTTCGGTCAGCACGTTCGGCGTGTTGGTGACGGTGATGCCTTTCTTGGCCGCTGCCGCAACGTCGATCTTGTCGACGCCATTGCCGAAGTTGGCGATCAGCTTGAGGTTGTCGCCGGCCTGGGCAATCAGCGCCGCGTCGATATTGTCGGTCACAGTCGGCACCAGCACGTCGGCCTCCTTGACCGCCGCCACCAGTTCCGGCTGCGTCATCGGCCTGTCCTCCACATTCAAGCGGGCGTCGAACAACTCGCGCATGCGGGTCTCGACTAGGTCGGGCAACTTGCGCGTGATGACGACGAGGGGCTTCTTTTTGCCTGCCATTGTTTCCTCGAACCCGATCTCGTTGAGACCTCTTTAACCAAGAACGGCGAAACTGAGAGCCGATCGCGGTACCGGTCATCCATGTAACAAGCGGTTCCGCCGAAGACAAAGAAAAATGGGCGCGAAGGCCGATTGGCGGGCGCCGAAAGGAACGAAAGTGTCTGGTTTCGCGTCGCTCCGCCTGACCCTCAGTGCAGCATTCCTCGGCGCTCTCATCCATAGCCCACTGGTGATGGCGCAAAGTGCCGCCGCACCCGCCCAGAGCGTCACGCTCGGACCAAGCGGCTTGCCGCTGCCGCGCTTCGTCAGCCTGAAATCCGGCCGCGTCAACTCGCGCGTTGGGCCGGGCGTCAATTATTCCGTCGACTGGATGTATATGAAGCCAGGCCTGCCGATGGAGATCATCCAGGAGTTCGATACGTGGCGCCGTGTGCGTGATGCCGACGGCTCGGAAGGCTGGATCAATCAGTCGCTGCTTTCGGGCCGTCGCACGGCGATCGTCGCCCCCTGGCAGCGCGGCAAGGACGCTCGCGTCAACCTCCTTGACGACCCGGCAAAAGATGCAGGCGTCATCGCGATCCTCGAACCGGGGGTAATGGGCACGATCAAGTCCTGCGATGGCCAGTGGTGCGAAATGACCTTCGACGGCCATACCGGCTGGCTCGCGCAGTCGCTGGTCTGGGGTGCCTATCCCGGCGAAAAGGTCAAGAACTGACCTTTCCGAACCGGAGATCAGGCCAGCGCTGCAAGCACCGGATCCGGCATTTGTTTCGCTGATCTTCGGTTCGGGGATGGTTTAGCGGCCGATGCGGCCGAGATGGGTATCCTGGAAACTGCTCGACAGCTTCAAACCATAGCCCAGAGCGCGGTCGACGGCGATGTGGGCGATCCAGATCAGCGCGACAGCTATCGCCATTGCATTGTCAAAGACGCTGCCGACAAGCGCCAGCAGAACGGGCAAGATCAGTATGTGCAAGGCGTTGTAGGCGACGGCGCCGACGCGCGGCCCGGCCATGTAACCCAGCATCGACAGGTCGGGCGCCAGAATGAGCACGGCAAACAGCCACCAGGAAACACCGGCGATTGCATAGAAGACAAGAGCCGCCACCGCGACGGCGACCCATTCGAGCCGGAGCGTCAAATCCAGGAATTTCATAAGGCGCCGGTCAGTCGCAGCGTTTCGGACGCAGTCTCACCACGATATCGACATTGGCGATCTCCATGCCCTCCGGCGGTTCCGGCAGGTTGGAAACCGTCACCGGGCCGCTGTCGATATCGAAGATCCTGTTTTCGCCCTCGATATAGAAATGATGGTGATCGGAGGTGTTGGTGTCGAAATAAGTCTTCGATCCCTCGACGGCAAGGATGCGGAGAAGACCGGCCTGGGTAAACTGGTGCAGAGCATTGTAGACGGTGGCCAGAGACACCGGCACGCCGGCGGCAAGCGCCTCCTCGTGCAGTTCCTCGGCCGAAAGATGGCGGTCGCCCTTGGCGAAAAGCAGATCGGCCAGCGCGATGCGCTGGCGTGTCGGCCTCAGACCGGCCTCGCGAACCCGCTTGTCCACAGCGACATTATCCTTCCGGCAACCCAGATCCATCTATCCGTCGCGCTCACAGTTCCGCCTCAGACAGGTCCAAAATGGCAGAAATTGAGCATCTGCCGAAACTGGACGTGTCCTGACATATATTCTGTCGACCGAATGCGATCAATAGCGCGCATTGACCCGGGCAGACGGGCAGGTTAAGCGCAAGCGCCGGTTTCCGGCCTGAAACAGATTGTGTTAGGAAACCACCGACAAGGGCGCCTATCGCCCGGGACGATCACGGGGACGAGATTGATGGCGGGTTCGAAATCCAGCTACGGTTACGAGGAATTGCTTGCCTGCGCCCGCGGCGAGCTGTTCGGACCGGGAAATGCGCAGCTGCCCTATCCGCCGATGCTGATGTTCGACCGCATCACCGAGATCAGCGAGACCGGCGGTGCGTTCGACAAGGGTTTCATCCGCGCGGAATTCGATATCAAGCCGGATTTGTGGTTTTTCGCCTGCCATTTCATCGGTAATCCGATCATGCCAGGATGCCTAGGCCTGGACGCCATGTGGCAGTTGACGGGGTTCTATCTCGGATGGCTCGGTGAACCCGGCAAGGGGATGGCGCTGTCGACCGGTGAGGTGAGGTTCAAAGGCATGGTCACGCCTTCGGTCAAGAAGGTGGAGTATGGCGTCGACTTCAAGCGAGTGATGCGCGGTCGGCTTGTGCTTGGCATCGCCGATGGCTGGCTGAAGGCAGATGGCGAGCCCATATACGCGGCAACGGATCTGAAGGTCGGTCTGTCCAAGCAATCGGCCGCCGTCTGAACGAAGACCCTACAGTACGACGTCTTGGACGTCTGATGAACGCTGTAGCACTTTAATTTTGCGCATGGTTCCATTCCGGAAATTGATTTCAGGTTCGGGGTCCGCGCTGGAAGGAGTTGCGAATGAGACGGGTCGTAGTCACAGGTCTCGGCATCGTGTCGTCGATAGGCAACAATGCCAACGAGGTGCAGACCTCGCTGCACGATGCCAGATCCGGCATCAGCTTCTCCGACTCTTTCGCCGAGCATGGCTTCCGTTGCCGGGTGTGGGGTGCGCCGACGCTGGACCCATCGGGCATGATCGACCGTCGCGCCATGCGCTTCCTGTCGCAGGGTGCTGCCTGGAACCATGTCGCAATGGACCAGGCGATCGCAGACGCCGGCCTCGACGGGGCCGACATCACCAACGAGCGCACCGGTATCGTGATGGGCTCCGGCGGACCGTCGACCCGTGCAATCGTCGAGGCGGCCGAGACCACGATCAAAAACGGCAGCCCCAAGCGGATCGGGCCGTTCGCGGTGCCAAAAGCGATGTCGTCGACCGCGTCGGCGACGCTTGCCACTTGGTTCAAGATCCACGGCGTCAACTATTCGATCTCATCGGCCTGCTCGACGTCTGCGCATTGCATCGGCAATGGCTACGAGCTGATCCAGTGGGGCAAGCAGGACATCGTCTTCGCCGGCGGCCATGAGGATCTCGACTGGACGATGTCGGATCTCTTCGATGCCATGGGCGCCATGTCGTCCAAGTTCAACGACAGGGCATCGGTCGCCTCACGCGCCTACGACGTCGATCGCGACGGTTTCGTCATTGCCGGCGGCGCCGGCGTGCTGATTCTTGAAGAGCTCGGGCATGCCAAGGCACGCGGCGCCAAGATCTATGCCGAGATCGTCGGCTATGGCGCGACATCGGACGGCTACGACATGGTGGCGCCGTCGGGCGAAGGCGCGGCGCGCTGCATGAAGCAGGCGCTCGCAACGGTGTCCTCGCCGGTCGACTACATCAATACGCACGGCACCTCGACGCCGGTCGGCGACTCCAAGGAAATGGGCGCCATCCGCGAGGTGTTCGGCGAGAAGATGCCTTTCATCACGTCGACCAAATCGCTAACCGGCCATTCTCTGGGCGCCGCCGGCGTGCAGGAATCGATCTACTCGATCCTGATGATGCAAGGCGGCTTCATCGGCGAGAGCGCCCACATTGAGAACCTCGATCCGGAATTCGAGGGCATGCCGATCGTGCGCAAGCGCATCGACGATGCAAGGATCGACACCGTTTTGTCCAATTCGTTCGGTTTCGGTGGCACCAACGCAACGCTGATTTTCCAGCGCTATTCCGCATAAGGATTTGCCGACCATGGACGGATTGATGAAGGGCAAGCGCGGGCTTGTCATGGGTGTTGCCAACGATCATTCGATCGCCTGGGGTATCGCCCGCAAACTGTCCGAACATGGCGCGGACCTCGCCTTCACCTATCAGGGCGAGGCCTTCGGGCGCCGGGTCAAGCCGCTCGCCGAGAAATTGGGCGCATCCCTGGTGGTGCCTTGCGACGTCGAGGACAGCGTGTCGGTCGCCGCGACTTTCGAGACTTTGGGGAAGGCGTGGGGCGGGCTGGATTTCGTCGTCCATGCAATCGGCTTTTCCGACAAGAACGAGCTGAAAGGCCTCTACGCCGACACGAGCCGCGACAACTTCATCCGCACAATGGTGATCTCCTGCTACTCCTTCACCGAGATCGCCCGTCACGCCGCCACATTGATGAAGGATAGCGGTTCGATGATCACGCTGACCTATGCCGGTTCGGTCCGTGTCATGCCGAACTACAACGTTATGGGTGTCGCCAAGGCGGGGCTGGAGGCCAGCGTCCGCTATCTCGCCAACGACTACGGCCCGCGCGGCATCAGGGTGAACGGCATATCGGCGGGACCGGTACGGACGCTTGCGGGCGCCGGGATTTCCGACGCACGCCACATGTTCTCCTACCAGCAGCGCAACTCGCCGCTACGCCGTACAGTGACGATCGACGAAGTCGGCGGCTCCGCGCTCTATTTGCTGTCCGACCTGTCCTCCGGCGTCACCGGCGAAATCCACTATGTCGATTCCGGCTATCACATCGTTTCCATGCCGACGCTTGACGAATTGAAGCAGACCGACGGCGGGCGGGAATAGCGCGAGCGACGTATCGCCGGCTTGCCCCGCAGGATTTCAGCGTCGCGCCGATAAGACCTTGAACATGCCGTCGCGGGCGAGCTCCGCATGGCTGGAGAAGGCGGCCGCCAGCACCGGTTCGTAGGGAAGTTGACGGTTCGCCACCATGAACAGCCGGCCGCCCGGCTTCAGCGCCTTGCCTGCCGCGCGGATCATGCCGGCACCGATTTCCGGCTCAGTCGCCCGACTGCGATGAAAGGGCGGGTTCATGACGACGACGTCATAGCGGCGCTCGACCGGCTCGCTCAAAAGATCGATCCAGAAGAAACCTGGCTCCACGCCTGTGTTGCCGAGATTGGCCTTCGCCGCCTCCAGCGCCTCGAAATCCGCTTCGTAAAGGTCAAGCGCCGATATGCCAGGTGAGCGGGCGCCGACCTCGGCGGCGACATAGCCCCAACCGGCACAGAAATCCGCAACGCTGCCACGCAGATCGTTGGGCAGATTTTCGATCAGCAGTTTCGATCCGGCATCGATCTTGTCGAAGGAAAACATGCCTGGCGCCGTGCGGAAGCAGCCCTCGACCACCAAATCCGGATTGGCAGCGCGAAGCGTTGCCGCGGCAACGGTATCGGCCGGCCGGCGAAACCAGAAGGCAATGCCGTGATGCTTCGGCAGGTGGCCTTCGAGCGGCACAAGGGCGCCGACATGCTTGCGCAGGCTGGCGATTCCATCGTCCTTGCTGCCGGCGACGACGATCAACCCGCCTGGTGCTGCGCGTTCGACCGCTTCGGCAACGCGCAACTCGTTTTGGCCGCGATGGCGGCCAGCGAGCACAAATGCCGCGTCGAAAGCCTCGCCTTCGACCTGCGGCGTGACCGCGAAGCCGGACGCCTGCAAGGCGCGAAAGTGCGGCCTGAAGCCTTGGACAAGATGAAGCTTGGCATCAAACCCTTCCGGCAAGCGAAAGCCGGGCTCGGCACCGAGAAAGAGTATGCGTTCATCCTTTCGTGGCAGGGAAACAGCACCGGCCTCGAACGAATGGAAAAGCGTTTTCAGCGGCTCGGCGGACATTCACCACTCTTGAACTGCAAGGCTGTTGTTGAAACGCAAACGGGCGCGATCTTCCGGCGCGCCCGCTTCGATTGCATAGTTAGATCAGCTTAGGCGGCGTTTTCTTCGCCTTCGCTCTTCTTGTCGCGCACGATTTCCTTGCCGGTGGCCTGATCGACGACCTTCATCGACAGGCGGACCTTGCCGCGCTCGTCGAAGCCCATCAGCTTGACCCAGACCTTGTCGCCTTCCTTGACCACATCGGAGGTCTTGGCGACGCGGTCATTGGCGAGTTGTGAGATGTGGACGAGGCCGTCACGCGGACCGAAGAAATTGACGAAAGCGCCGAAGTCGGCGGTCTTGACGACCGTGCCTTCGTAGATTTCACCGACTTCCGGCTCGGCGACGATGGTGTGTATCCACTTCTTCGCCGCCTCGATCTCCTTGGCGTTGGCCGAAGCGATCTTGACGGTGCCGTCGTCCTCGATGTTGATCTTGGCGCCGGTCTTTTCGACGATCTCGCGGATGACCTTGCCGCCCGAGCCGATCACGTCGCGGATCTTATCGGTCGGGATGTGCATGACCTCGATGCGCGGCGCGAACTCGCCGAGCTCGGCACGTGCGCCGGACAGCGCGTGGGCCATTTCGCCGAGAATGTGCTGACGGCCATCCTTGGCCTGGTCGAGCGCGATCTTCATGATCTCCTCGGTGATGCCCTCGATCTTGATGTCCATCTGCAGCGAGGTGATGCCGTAGGCGGTGCCTGCAACCTTGAAGTCCATGTCGCCGAGGTGGTCCTCGTCGCCAAGGATGTCGGAGAGCACGGCGAAGCGCTCGCCTTCCTTGATCAGGCCCATTGCAATACCGGCGACCGGCTTGGCCAGCGGCACGCCCGCGTCCATCAGAGCCAGCGAGGTGCCGCAGACGGTAGCCATCGACGACGAGCCGTTGGACTCGGTGATCTCCGAAACGACGCGCAACGTATAGGGGAACTGGTCGGCGGTCGGAAGCATCGGCCGGATGGCGCGCCAGGCGAGCTTGCCATGGCCGATTTCGCGGCGGCCCGGCGAACCCATGCGGCCGGTTTCACCGACCGAATAGGGAGGGAAGTTGTAGTGCAGGAGGAACTTCTCCTTGTACATGCCGGTCAACGAATCGACATACTGCTCGTCCTCGCCGGTGCCGAGCGTGGCGACGACCAGTGCCTGGGTCTCGCCGCGAGTGAACAGCGCCGAGCCGTGCGTGCGCGGCAGGACGCCGACTTCCGAGACGATCTTGCGGACCGTCTTCAGGTCGCGGCCGTCGATGCGCGAGCCGGTGTCGAGGATGTTCCAGCGCACGACCTTGGCCTGGAGCTCCTTGAACACGGTGCCGATCTGTTCGGACGTGTATTTGGCCTCTTCGCCTTCTGCCGGCGCGAACGCGGCCTTGACCTTCGCCTTGACGGCGTCGACGGCGGCATAGCGCTTCTGCTTGTCGGTGATCTTGTAGGCGTCGCGAAGCTCGCCTTCGACGATCTTGAGCATCTCCGCTTCAAGTGCGGAATAGTCCGGCGCGGTGAAGTCGCGCGGGTCCTTTGCCGCGACTTCAGCCAGCTTGATGATCGCGTCGATCACCGGCTGGAAGCCCCTGTGGCCGAACATGACGGCGCCGAGCATAAGGTCCTCGCCGAGTTCCTTGGCTTCGGACTCGACCATCAGCACGGCGTCGGCGGTGCCGGCGACGACCAGGTCGAGCTTCGATTCCTGCATCTCGTCGACATGCGGGTTGAGCACATATTCGCCGTTGATGTAGCCGACGCGGGCGCCGCCAACCGGGCCCATGAACGGCACGCCGGACAAGGTCAGGGCGGCGGAGGTGGCGACGATCGACAGGATGTCCGGGTCATTTTCGAGATCGTGCTGGACGACGGTGACGACGATCTGGGTGTCGTTCTTGTAGCCTTCGGCGAAGAGCGGGCGGATCGGGCGGTCGATCAGGCGGGAAACCAGCGTTTCCTTCTCGCTCGGACGGCCTTCCCGCTTGAAATAGCCACCCGGGATCTTGCCGGCGGCGTAAGTCTTCTCCTGGTAGTTGACCGTCAGCGGGAAGAAATCGAGGCCGGGTTTCGGCTCCTTCATCGAGACGACGGTGGCGAGAACCTTGGTTTCGCCGTAGGTGGCCAGCACCGCGCCATCAGCCTGACGCGCGATCTTGCCGGTTTCGAGAATGAGCGGACGGCCGCCCCATTCGATTTCCACTTTGTGGTAATTGAACATGTCTTGTCCTTCATATGCGGAAAGGGCCGCGCCGTTTCAGCGTGCGCGGATGCCCCTTTCCCTTGGCTTCCTTTCTCGGGCAGCCACGGGCAAGACAACGGGAGGCTCGGTTTATTCGGCGCGGTGCCGCACGAGCGTCCTGCAATCCTGCCCCATGACCGTCCATGGGCGGTTTCGAGCGGCCCTCTGCTGTTTCGAAACCGGGTTGGCCAATCGATCCGAGTGGCCTTGCGCGTGAACCCGAAAACCAGGTTTTCGGAAAATATCCTGCGCAAATCTAAACTTCAGAGCGTCCTTTGCGCATCCAAACCGATGCGCGGCGCTCTACTTCCTTCATGGAGCCTTGGATGACCCGATGCTCCAATGCGCGACCGGCGGGCTCTCGAAAGAACCCGCCGGTCAATTCGTCAACGGCGCAGACCGAGCTTCTCGATCAGCGTCTGATAGCGCGCGTCGTCCTTGCGCTTGAGATAATCAAGCAGGCTGCGGCGCTGGGAAACGAGAGCGAGCAGACCACGGCGGGAATGGTTATCCTTCTTGTGGTCCTTGAAATGGTCGGTCAGGTTCTTGATGCGCTCCGAAAGGATGGCCACCTGGACTTCCGGAGACCCGGTATCGCCCTTGGCGGTAGCGAATTCGCCCATCAATTCCTTCTTGCGTTCGGCAGTAATCGACATCGTGTTTTTCCTTGTCTGTTTGAGGAAACGGGACGCCCTCAGCCGGGATGTCGTCCAGCAGGGGCCGGTGCAAGCAACGCGTCAAAGCGCGAGGCTGCGGCGCATATAGTGCAATTCCGACAAAAAGGCCAGCCTAATTCACAAGCCGGCTTTTTGCTGCATAAACGGGCACTTCCGCCTAGTCAGAGCCATTTCTTCCATTTGAAGTACGCAAAGAGCCCGACCGCAACAAGCGCCATGAAGACGAGCGACAGGGGATAGCCGTAATAGGCTTTCAGCTCCGGCATGTTCCAGGGCGAGGTGTCGGGGTCGAAATTCATGCCCCATACGCCGACGAGAAAGGTAAGCGGCATGAAGATCACCGAGACGATCGTCAGATAGCTGATGACGTCGTTGGTGCGCGCCTGGCTGAGCGACAAGTGCATCTCGATCAGGCCGGTCAGCATGTCGCGCTGGGTTTCGACCAGTTCGATCAATCGCAGCGAATGATCGAGCGTGTCGTTCAGAAATATCTTGGTTTCGGCCTTCACATAAGAGACGTCGTTGCGGATCATGGTCGCCAGCGCGTCGCGCATCGGCCAAAGCACGCCCTTCAGCACATTGGCATCGCGCCGCAATTCGTGAAGCTGCCGCATCTGATGCTTGTGCGCCTGGTTCAGCATCTGGTCCTCAATGCTGTCGACCAATTCGCCGGCAGCCTCGATCGGCGGGAAATAGCTGTCAACGATGGCGTCGATCAAAGCATAGGCGAGATAGTCGGCGCCGCGCGAGCGCAAGCGGTTGGGCACCGAGCTTGCGATCCGCTTGCGCACGGGATCGAACGGGTCGCCTTCGCGTTCCTGGAAGGTGACGACGAAGTTCCTGCCGAAGAAGACGGCGATCTGTTCGTAGCGATGCGCGGTGACATCGTCGATCATCCTGACGACGACAAAGGCATGGTCCTCGAAGAAATCCACCTTCGGCCGCTGGCCGGTGTTGACGACATCTTCCAGCGCCAACGGATGCAGGTTGAAGATCCGGCCGATCTCCTCGATCAGCTGGATGTTGGCGAGGCCTGTGCAATCGAGCCAGATAACCGGCCAATTGTGGCAATGGGTGTTGACGTCGTCGATGCTGGCATTGTCGATGGTCTTGAACTTTTCGGGCGAGATCAATGTCAGCCTAAGCTCGGAACGGCGTGCCGCCGGGTCGGCGATCAGCGTGCCGGGCGAAGCCCCGACGGGCGGCCGCCGTGTGTTGAGCACCGCCCGCTTCCTGCCCGTCTCAGCCTTTGCCATGTGCCCCCTCGAATGCAGCGTCGGTGCCGCGCATCCCTTCGGACGGCAAACGACGCCGTCGCCCTGTTGATTTAGCGCATGATCCTTTCCCAAAATAGAATCCGGTTGGAGATCATGCGCCGAGAGACAGCTGTTACCCGATAAAGACCCGCTTTGGCTTGAACATGCCTTGCTCGATGGCGCCGATGGCGACCAGCTTGCCGCGCGCGGTGGCGCAGGCCTCCTCCGCTTCTACCGGCGCGTCACGGCCGCGAATGATGACCGGATTGCCGAGGCGGATTTTGGTTGCCGCATCATCGCTGATCGCGACCTGCGGCAGGCATTCGAGCGCGGCGGCGGTGTCGACCAGAAGTGCATCGATGGCACCGAAGTCGATCGGGGCGTCTGCTTCTTGCGGCTCGCCCTGCTCGCCGAAGCGGGCGGCTTCCAGCTCGGCCAGGGTAACGAAATCTTCCTGCGTGAACGGCTCGACCTCGACCCGCCGCAGCTCGGCGATGTGACCAAAGCAGCCAAGGTCGCGGCCCATGTCGCGCGCCAGCGAGCGGACATAGGTGCCCTTGCCGCATTCGACCTCGAAGATGGTGCGATCGGCCATGTGCTCGACCAGATCGAGCCGGCCGATCTCGACCTCGCGTGCCGGAATGTCGATCGTCTCGCCATCGCGGGCAAGGTCGTAGGCGCGCTCGCCGGCGATCTTGATCGCCGAAAATTGCGGCGGCGTCTGCATGATGACGCCGGTATATTTCGAAAGCAGCGCCCGTACGTCGGCTTCCGCCGGACGGCGGTCCGAGCTTTTGGTCGCCGGGCCTTCGAGGTCGTCGGTCGAACGCTCCTCGCCCCAGGCAACCGTGAAGCGGTAGACCTTGGCGCCGTCCTGGACGTATGGCACGGTCTTGGTCGCTTCGCCGAGCGCGATCGGCAGCATGCCGGACGCCAGCGGGTCGAGCGTGCCGGCATGGCCGGCCTTTTCCGCCTGGAACAGCCATTTGATCTTGGAGACGGCTTCAGTCGAGCCCATGCCGACCGGCTTGTCCAGTACCAGCCAGCCCGAGATCGGCCGGCCCTTCTTCTTGCCGCGACGCGCCACTATTCGCTGTCCTTCCGGTCGTCTTTGTCTTTGTCGTCGGCGCTGAGATCGCGCGCCACTTCGGGCGAGTGCAGCAACTCGTTTATCTTCTGGAAATTGTCGTAGCTGGTGTCGAGCCGGAAGCGGAATTCCGGCATGTACTTCATCTGGCGCAGCGCGCCGGAGACGCGGCCGCGCACGAACTTCGCATGCTTGTTGAGCGCCTCGATCACCGCCCCGGCATCCTTGGCGCCGAGCGGCGAAACGAAGGCGGTGGCGATCTTGAGATCGGGCGACATGCGCACTTCCGAGACCGAAACCACCGTGTTCTCGATCAGCGGATCGAGGATCTCGCCGCGCTGCAAGGTTTCCGACAGAGCATGGCGCACCTGCTCGCCTACGCGAAGCATGCGCTGGGATGGGCCTGATGTGATTGAACGGGGCATTTTTCTCTATCCTGAAATCGTGGGGCGCGGGATAGGACCGCACCACATGTCTCATATGGTTTGGGCGGCGGTCTTTCGACCACCGCCCGGTCTCGATGGATGCCCGAACTCGAACGTTCGAGCTCAGAGCGTCCTGGTCACCATCTCGACGCGGAAGCACTCGATGACGTCACCGACGCGCATGTCCTCGTAGTTCTGGAAGGCCATGCCGCATTCCTGGCCGCCCGGAACTTCCGAAACCTCGTCCTTGAAGCGCTTCAGGGTCTTCAGCGTGCCTTCGTGGATGACGACGTTGTCGCGGATCAGGCGCACGCCCGCACCACGCTCGACCTTGCCTTCGGTGACACGGCAGCCGGCGATCTTGCCGACCTTGGTGATGTCGAAGATCTCGAGGATCTCGGCATTGCCGATGAAGGTCTCGCGACGCTCCGGCGAGAGCAGGCCGGAGAGCGCCGCCTTCACGTCATCCACGAGATTGTAGATGATGGAGTAGTAGCGGATCTCGATGCCTGCCGCGGCCGCTGCCGCACGCGCCTGCACATTGGCGCGAACGTTGAAGCCGATGATCGCGGCCCCCGAGGTCTCCGCCAGCGACACGTCGCTTTCGGTGATACCGCCGGCTCCCGCATGGACGATGCGCGCACGCACCTCGTCGGTGCCGAGATTGTCCAGCGCCGCGTTGATCGCCTCGATCGAACCCTGCACGTCGCCCTTGATAACCAGCGGGAATTCTTTCAGTCCGCTGGTCTGCAACTGCGACATCATCTGCTCCAGCGAACCGCGCTGGCCGGCATGCCTGGCAACCGCCTTCTCGCGTGCCAGACGCTGGCGGTATTCGGTGATCTCGCGGGCGCGGGCCTCGTTGTTGACCACGGCGAAGCGGTCGCCGGCCTGCGGCGTGCCTTGCAGGCCGAGCACCTCCACCGGCATTGCCGGCGGCGCTTCCTTGACCTGCTCGCCGCGATCATTGACGAGCGCGCGTACCCGGCCCCATTCGTTGCCGGCGACGAGAATGTCGCCCGGCATCAACGTGCCGGTCTGCACCAGCACGGTAGCGACTGGGCCGCGGCCCTTGTCGAGCTGGGCTTCGATGACCACGCCTTCGGCGGTGCGGTCCGGATTGGCCTTCAGGTCGAGGATTTCGGCCTGCAGCAGGATCGCTTCGAGCAACTTGTCGAGATTGATGCCCTTGGTCGCCGACACCTCGACATCCAGCACCTCACCGCCCATGGATTCGACGAACACCTCGTGGCGCAGCAGTTCCGAACGCACCTTCTGCGGGTCGGCGTCATGCTTGTCGATCTTGTTGATCGCCACAATGATCGGAACGCCGGCCGCCTTGGCGTGATTGATCGATTCGATCGTCTGCGGCATGACGCTGTCGTCAGCTGCCACCACGAGGATGGCGATATCGGTCGCCTGGGCACCGCGGGCACGCATCGCCGTGAAGGCGGCGTGGCCGGGCGTGTCGATGAAGGTAACCTTGTGACCGTTCTTCTCGACCTGATAGGCGCCGATATGCTGGGTAATGCCGCCGGCCTCGCCGGAGACGACGTTGGCATTGCGGATGGCATCGAGCAACGAGGTCTTGCCGTGATCGACATGACCCATGATCGTTACCACCGGCGGACGCGGCTGCAGGTCCTCGGGACGATCGGCGATGTTGAACAAGCCCTCTTCGATGTCGGACTCGGCGACGCGGCGGACCGTGTGGCCAAATTCGGTGGCGACGAGTTCGGCCGTGTCGGCGTCGATGACGTCACCAGGCTTCAGGATCTGGCCCTGCTTCATGAAGAACTTGACCACGTCGACAGCGCGCTCGGACATGCGCTGCGCCAGCTCCTGGATGGTGATGGTTTCGGGCAGGATCACTTCACGCATGACTTTCTCGCGTGGCTCGTTATGCAACGCGCGCTTGAATTTCTCCTGACGGCGGCGCATCGACGAGAGCGAGCGGGCGCGCGCATCCTCGTCGGAAAGCGCCGAATTCAGCGTCAGCTTGCCGCGGCGGCGGTCTTCCTCGCCCTTGGTCGGTTTGGCCGGACGCGCCACTTCCGGCGTGACCAGACGGCGCACTGGTGCGCCGGCACCGGCCCGCTTCGGTTTGACCTCTTCCTCGTCATCGACTGTTGCCAGTTCGGCGGCGAGCGGCGCACGGCGGCGCGCCTCTTCCTCGGCACGGCGGCGGGATTCGGCCTCGGCTTGCAGCCGTGCCTCTTCCTCGGCCTGACGGCGAGCCGATTCCTCGCGCTCGCGGCGGCGGCGCTCTTCGTCCTCGCTGCGGCGCTTGGCTTCCTCGATGGCGCGCTGGCGATCCTCGACATCGCGGACCTTCGAGCCCTCGAGAGCCCGGCGGCGTGCTTCCATTTCCTGGCGCGACAACTCGTTCAGCACCATGCCGCCGCGTTCGACCGGCGGCGGAGGGGGAGGCGCCTTGGGAGCTTCCTGCACGGCGGGCGCTGCCGCGACCGGCTTCGGCGTGAAGACGGACACAGGCGCTGCCGCCGGCTCCGGCTTGTCGCCGGGCAGCGAGAACTTGCGCTTCTTGGTCTCGACGACCACCGACTTGGTGCGGCCGTGTGAGAAGTTCTGGCGCACCGTGCCCTGTTCCATACCGGGGCGCTTCAGCGTCAAGGTCTTCTTCGGCGTAACACTCAGCGTCTTGTCGTCGCCCGATTTCGTATCGCTCATTCCATATCCTCTGCGGCATCATCTTCGTCAGCAACGGCCGCAAGCATTGCCAGATCGTCCGGGGAACCGCCCCGATATCGGTCGAGCGCAACCATGCGCTTCTGGACCGCCCTGCCCGCGTCTCCCGCGAGAACGGCAGCATGTATCACATTTGTACCCCCCAATGCCAAGCTCAACTCGGCCTCGGAGAAAAGTTTGTAAGCGCGGATCGCAGGCCCGCCGAGGTGGACGGTTGCCCGTCGCGCCTGGCTTATCTTGCGGACGCCATCGTCGGAAGCCTCGGTCGCGTGGAGCACGAAAAGTGCAAGTCCGCCGCGCACGGCGCTCTCGACCTTGGTCGCTCCGAGCGCTATGGCGCCCGCCTTGCGGGCCAGGCCAAGCATGCCCAGAGCGGACCTGGAAAGCAGCGCGTCGACCATGCCGCCAAGATCGGCCGGCACGCTCACCTGCGCCTTAAAAGCACGGGCAAACAGGTTTTTGGCCGCTGCCTTTTCTATATGTAGGCGGTCGGCCGTCACCCAGCAACCGCGGCCGGGCAGGTTTCTCTTGATGTCCGGAACGACGGCCGAATCCGGGCCGACGACGAAACGGATCAGTTCATCCGGTTCGGCTTGCCTGCGGGTGACGATGCAGGTGCGATCGTTCATCTCGTCCAAGGGCGGGTTCGGTGCGATGCGGTTTCACCTCACGCACCGACGGTTTCGTCAGCCGGCACGCCCTCGGCGGCAAGCTCGTCTTCGGTGATCCAGCCAGCCTTCAGGCGAGCGGCCAGGACCATCTGCTCGGCATCGGCGCGTGATACGCCGTGGTTGGCGAGCACACCCGGGAATACCTTCGTCTCGCCGTCCTTGCGTTCCTTCCAACCGGTCAGGTCGTCGGCGGCGTAGCCGGCGAAATCCTCAATCGTCTTCACGCCGTCCTCGCCGAGCGTCACCATCATGGCGGTGGTGATGCCGGGAATCTCGCGCAGCTCGTCCTTGACGCCGAGCGCCTTGCGCTTCTCGTCATGCTCGGCTTCGATCTTCTCCAGATATTCGCGGGCGCGAGTCTGGATTTCCGAAGCCGTGTCCTCGTCGAAGCCGTCGATCGACGCGATTTCGCCGGAGTCGACATACGCGACCTCCTCGACGCTGGTGAAGCCTTCAGAAGCGAGCACCTGGCCGACCATCTCGTCGACGTCGAGGGCTTCCATGAACAGCGACGACCGTTCGACGAATTCCTTCTGGCGGCGTTCGCTCTCTTCCTGCTCGGTCAGGATGTCGATATCCCAGCCGGTCAGCTGCGAGGCAAGACGGACGTTCTGGCCGCGGCGGCCGATGGCCAGCGACAGCTGATCGTCGGGAACGACGACCTCGATGCGCTCGGCATCCTCGTCGAGCACGACCTTGGCGACTTCCGCCGGCTGCAATGCATTGACAATGAAGGACGCCGCCGATGGCGACCACGGAATGATGTCGATCTTCTCGCCCTGCAATTCACCGACGACCGCCTGGACGCGGCTGCCGCGCATACCGACGCAGGCACCGACCGGATCGATGGAGCTGTCGCGCGAGATGACAGCGATCTTGGCGCGCGAACCCGGATCGCGGGCGACCGACTTGATCTCGATGATGCCGTCGTAGATTTCCGGCACTTCCATGGTGAACAGCTTCGCCATGAACTGCGGATGGGTGCGCGACAGGAATATCTGCGGGCCGCGCTGTTCGCGGCGTACGTCATAGACATAGGCACGGACGCGATCGCCATACTTGTAGTTTTCGCGCGGAATCAGCTCGTCGCGGCGGATGATCGCTTCGCCGCGGCCGAGATCGACGATGACGTTGCCGTATTCGACGCGCTTGACGGTACCGTTGACGATCTCGCCGATACGGTCCTTGTATTCATCATATTGCCGGTCGCGCTCGGCCTCGCGCACCTTCTGCACGATGACCTGCTTGGCGGACTGGGCGGCGATGCGGCCAAAATCCATCGGCGGTAGCTGTTCGGCAATGAAATCGCCGAGCTGGGCGTCCGGATTGCGCTCGCGCGCCGAGGAAATGGCAATCTGCGTCGCGTAGTCATCGACCTTCTCGACCACTTCCATCAGCCGCTGCAGCTTCATCTCGCCGGTGTTGGCATTGATGTCGGCGCGGATATTGGTTTCCTGGCCGTAGCGCGAGCGCGCGGCCTTCTGGATCGCATCGGCCATGGCGGCGATGACGATCGACTTGTCGATCGACTTTTCACGCGCGACCGCATCGGCGATCTGCAGCAGTTCAAGCCTGTTGGCGCTTACAACCATCTTCTTTCTCCCGAGCTTGTTGCCGACCCTTACGGCCGGCAGCCCAATCACATTTCCTGTTCGGTTTCGTCTTCCGCACCCTCTGGTGCGTCTTCGGGTTCGCCGCGGCGTTTCCTGGCTTCCTTGCGCGCCCGATTGTCCTTCGAGAGCGCATCGCGGATAAGGTCGTCGGTCAGAATCAGCCGCGCTTCGGCAATCGCATCGTAGGGAACACGTACCGTCGGCTCCTCGCCGTAAGCGGCCTTGTCACGCTCGATCAGCACACCGTCCGCGTCGCTTTCGGCGATCTTGCCCTTGAAGCGCTTACGGTCGGCGACGAGAACCGATGTTTCCATCTTCACCAGATGGCCGGTCCAGGCTGCAAAGTCCGATTTGCGGACCAGCGGCCGGTCGATGCCCGGCGACGACACTTCGAGATGATAAGCCTTCTCGATCGGATCATCGACATCGAGCGCCGGCGACACCGCCCGGCTGACCTCTTCACAATCCTCGACCGTCATGGTGCCGTCTTCGCGCTCGGCCATGATCTGCAGCGTCAGCCCGTTCTGGCCCGACAGGTGCACACGTACCAAGCGGAAACCAATGGCGCGCAGTACCGGCTGAACGATCAGCGCGATGCGCGCATCGATGCCGCTTTCGCGGATGATGCGGTCGTCGCCTTCGCTTGCCGTCACTGTCATTCGGTCCTGTCACTCGATTTCTGTTGGTCGGCAGGTAATAAAAAAGAGCGGGACCGGGTGGACCCACTCTTCGTCACAGCGACCAAGAATTTGAAGCTGATATAGACGATCGTGGTCCTCGTTTCAAGCCCGTCCTGCATGACGGCAAGGCTCCGAGTCCGCAGCGCTGCGCCAAATGCATGGCGCCCGTGCAGTGATCCCCCTTTGAGCACCGGCCACGCACGACTATCTATGTTGCATTGCACAATTGGAGCGCTCACTGCGCTCAAAAGGGTACCATCATGAACAATCGTGGATTTTTTTCAGCCATAGGCGATGTCTTTAGCGTGTTCGGCAGCGCCGTAGCCGCGTCCCGGGCTGTGGAAAGCGGTCGCAAGCCGCGTGCGCATGATCTGCGCAATCTCGGCATGGAGCCGGCAGCCTTCGACAAGATCCGTCGCTTCTGAGCCAAGTGAGCGCCGAGAGCCTTCGGCCCGCTCGCCTTGTGCTCAGCTCTACTTTCCCGCTTATTTCCGCACGAAGGTGAGATAGGCGGGCCGTCGGCCTTCGCGAATGGCCTTGGCCTCATAGCGCGTCCCCGGCCAGCCATCATAGGGCCGGTGCCAGTCGGCTGCTTCGCTTGCCTGCCACGTGAAGGCGTCGTGCGCCCGACAATGCAGGAGCGTCCAGTTCACATAGCTATCGATATCGGACGCAAAGTGGAACTTTCCGCCGTGCTTCAGGACGCGCGCGAAGCGGTCGAGATTGACCGGGCTGACGAAGCGCCGCTTCCAGTGCTTCTTCTTCGGCCACGGATCCGGATAGAGAAGGTCAATGCCGTCAAGCGAAGCCTGCGGCAGCCAGTCCAGCAGACGTGTGGCGTCGTCGTCATAGACGCGCAGATTGGCAAGCGGCCGCCCCCGGACCGCCATCATCATCTTGGCCATGCCGTTGACGAAAGGCTCGACGCCGATAAAGCCGGTCGCCTGGCTGGCCGTAGCACGGTGCAGAAGATGTTCGCCGCCGCCAAAACCGATTTCGAGCTGGACAGCCGAAACTTCGGCTTCGAAAAGGCTGCGCAAGTCGGCCGGCGGTTCAACCGTCAGATCGAGCCTGTAGGCGGCGAAGCCGCTCTCCAGCGCCGCGGCCTGTTGTGGTCGAATGGTCTTGCCTCGCCGGCGACCGAAAAAGGCCTCGGTCGCACGGCTTGGCCGGTCCTTCGGATCCATAGGCGCCGCGGTTAGGCGGCGACTGCTTCGGCGACCGGTTCGGCGAGAGCGTCCTTGAGAGCCTTGGCGAGATCGGTCTTCTCCCAGGAGAAGGATCCGTCGCGGCCGGCCTTGCGGCCAAAATGGCCGTAGGACGACGTCTTGGCATAGATCGGCTTGTTGAGATCGAGGTGGCGGCGGATGCCGGACGGCGACAGGTCCATCACGGCGCGCAGTGCACGCTCGAGTTTTGCCTCGTCGACCTTGCCGGTGCCGTGCAGGTCGACGTAGATCGACAGCGGCTGGGCGACACCGATCGCATAGGAAAGCTGGATGGTGCAGCGATCGGCGAGCTTTGCGGCAACCACGTTCTTGGCGAGATAACGCGCCGCATAGGCCGCCGAGCGGTCGACCTTGGTGGTGTCCTTGCCAGAAAAAGCGCCGCCGCCATGAGGCGCAGCCCCACCATAAGTGTCGACGATGATCTTGCGGCCGGTCAGGCCGGCGTCGCCATCAGGCCCGCCGATGACGAACTTGCCAGTCGGATTGATGTACCAATTGCAATTGTCGGCAATCTTCAGGTCGCCCAGTGCTTCGCGAATATAGGGCTCGACGACGTTGCGCACCTTCTTCGAATCCCACGTCTCATCGAGATGCTGGGTCGACAGCACGATCTGCGTCACTTCCGCCGCTTTGCCGTCGACATAGCGGACGGTGACCTGGCTCTTGGCATCCGGCCCGAGCCTGCCGGCATCACCGCTGCCTTCATGGCGCGCAGCCGCCAGCAATTCGAGGATCTTGTGGCTGTAATAGATCGGCGCCGGCATCAGGTCCGGGGTTTCGCGGCAGGCATAGCCAAACATGATGCCCTGGTCGCCGGCTCCCTCCTCGCCTTGCCGGTCGGAGGCGTTGTCGACGCCTTGGCCGATATCCGGCGACTGGCCGTGCAGCAGGACCTCGATCTTGGCTGTCTTCCAGTGGAAGCCGGCCTGCTCGTAGCCGATTTCGCGGATCGCCTTGCGAGCGACCGACTTGAACTTGGCCGGGTTGACAATCGGATGGCCGGCCGCATCCTTCAGGACGTTGCCCTCCTTGTCCTTCTTGAGCAGCGTCTCGGGGACGCGCACCTCGCCGGCGATGACAACGCGATTGGTCGTCGCAAGCGTCTCGCAGGCAACGCGGACCTTCCATGGGTCCATGCCGGTCTTTCTGGCTTCGCGATAGACGAGATCGACAATCTCGTCGGAGATGCGGTCGCAGACCTTGTCGGGATGGCCCTCGGCAACGGATTCCGAGGTGAAGAAGTAATTGTGCCGCGTCACGGGTGTCCCCTCTTGAAAAAAATATCGGCAGGCCGCCGATTTTGGCGCGCCAGTTGTTAACGGTGCCGGGCGTCGCTCGTCAAGCCATGCAGCCGTTCTGGCATGAATTTTGACGTTATTATCTTTGCATCCCGAGATGGCGGCAGGGCGCACTGCGATCAGCCCTTGCACCAACAGACTGAGGAAAACGGCTTCGAGGAAGCGTGTCGAGCGAAATCGATCTGCGCTTCAGCGCATCTGCGGAATGAACATCCCTCAATGGCGCAGCCGCGAGAAATTGCATGCCCAGCTACGACGACCCCTTCCTTGTTGAACTCTTCACGGGCCAGTCAATCGACTTCGTCGGTGGAAAGCGACTTCACCAGCTCGATGATCTTGCGGCGCACTTTCACGTCGGCGATCTTGACGAAGGCGCGATTCAGCTGGAGGCCTTCCGGGCTGCCGCAGAATTCGACGGCGGAGGTCATCGAAGCATCCTCGGCAAATCCACGGTTGCCCACGGGCTCCTGACCGGGCGCATCCTCGAAAAAGAAGGCGACGGGGACGCCGAGTATGGAGGCGATTGCCTGCAAACGGCTGGCGCCGACGCGATTGGTGCCCTTTTCGTACTTTTGGATCTGCTGGAACGTTATGCCGAGGTTTTCACCCAGTTTTTCCTGGCTCATTCCCAGCATATTGCGGCGAAGCCGGATGCGGCTTCCGACGTGGATGTCGATCGGATTCGGCTTTTTCTTGTTTTCTTCTGTCATTTTTTCCTCGCCGAATTTTTCCGGCTTTTTCTATTTTGCTGCCCAAACGACGCCGCGGCCCGTGCCCCAACAGAACGACCTTATCGACTTCGAAAATTTTCAGGCGCTTACAGTATGAGTTTCTAATGTGTCGGCTGTCAATTCGCCCGTAGCCTTTGCCTTACGTTCAAAATGCATGCCGTAACGGCAAGCAAAAACATGATCAGCATTCCGTTAATGCGTCGTTGGCCGGAGGAAACGACGGCTTGGTTGGAGATCGGCACACGCACATCGATCGCGCCGCGTGCATCGATTGCCAGCGCGTCGACGATGCGACCGCGCGGGTCGACAACGGCCGAAATGCCGTTATTAGCCGCGCGCAACAGGGGCACCCCATTCTCCACCGCCCGGATCTGCGCCTGCCTGAAGTGCTGGTACGGCCCCGGCGTGTCGCCGAACCAGGCGTCATTGGTGACGTTCACAATAAGCTCGGCTGACGTTGCGTCAACTGCGACCAGATCGGGAAAGATGACCTCATAGCAAATAAACGGCAGCGCCCGGATACCGCCGGGCAGCGCGATCGGATGCCGCTCATTGCCCGCCGCGAAGGTCATTGGACCGGCAACAAGCTGCTCAAGCCCGAAGCGGCCGAGCAGATCGGCGAAAGGCAGGTATTCGCCGAAGGGTACCAGGTGGACCTTGTCGACGGCATCGACGATTTCGCCCCTTTCGTCGATCGCCACCACAGAGTTGTAGTAACGGCTGCCGGCCGCCGAGCCGCCTTCCTCGCGAACGACGCCGGCGACCAGCATCTGGCCATCGCCAAGCATCTCTCCGATCGCAGGCAGGGCATCCGGACGTTCGGTGAACAGAAACGGCACGGACGTCTCCGGCCACAGGATCAATTGCGGCCTGTCATGGCCGGGTTCCGGCGCCTTGGCCGAAAGCCCCATCATGGTGGCGAAGATACGGTCACGCACCGAGGTATCCCATTTTTCCGTAAGGTCGACGGCAGGCTGCACGATACGGACGTCAAGGCTGCGGGCGGCCGGCTTTTCGGGGGCGGCGAGCCGGATATAGCCGAAGCCGGCATGGGCGGCGACGAGAACGACAAGCAATGCCGCGCCGAGGCGGAGATGCCGGCGGGCCGCAAGCAGCGCCGGCAGCGCAAAGACGAAGACCGCAAGCGCGTCCATGCCGACCATGCCGGTCACCGATACGCTCTGCATCAGCAAAGGCACCGGCATCGCCGCATAGCCGACGGCATTCCACGGAAAGCCGGTGAACAGGAAGCCGCGCAGCCATTCCGCCAGCGCAAAGCCGAAGGCGAGCGCGGCGATGCGCCCGATGTCGTTGCTCCACAACAGCCGGGCAACCACGGCAGCGAAACCGTAAAAGAGGGCCAGCGCGAGGGGGATGCCGACCACAGCGAACGGCAAGGCCCAGGCGAAGCTGTCGGCCTCGACCAGAAGCGCCGAGCCGACCCACCAGAGACCGGCAAGAAAGTAGCCGAAACCGAACCACCAGCCGATGGCGAAAGCCGGCAGCAAGCGCCGCAGAAAACCGTCCGAGGCTTCGCCGGTCGCGCCGTCGAGTAGCCACACCAGCAGGGGAAACGAAACGAAACAGACGGCGAAGAAATCGTACGGCGCCTGGGCAAGAACCGCCAGCGCGCCGGCAAAAAACGCAACCAGCGCGCGCCGCCAGCCCCAAAGCAGAATTATCCGGCCGGCCTGGCGCTCCATCTATGCTTCCGAGTCGTGCGAATCAGGAAGCAAGATTTATCAGGCCGCGGCCTTGGCTCCAAACCGGATAAGAGCGAACAAGTCCGCTCATAGCTATCGATGCCAGCCTTCGATCTTCAGTCCGCCCAGCCGCTCAGCCTCTTCGCGTGGGACGGAGCGGACAGTCTGGGAAAAGGTCCAGATATGGCCTTCAGGATCGCGCGCCCTGTACTGCCGTTCACCGTAGAGCTGGTCGGCAGGCCCCTCGACGATCTCGGCTCCCGCCGCCCTTGCACGATCGCAGTGGGCATCTATCCCGTCCTTGAGACGTACATAGACCGACTGCGTGTTCTTGCCTGCAATTGAAGCCGGGCTGGCTATATGGTCGGCCCATTCGGAATCGACGATGATATAGCCGTCGCCGAACCGCATCTCGGAATGGACGAGCCTGCCATTGGCATCGCTGACCACCATGCTCGGCTCGAAGCCGAAAGCCTTTTCAAGCCATGTCAATGCGGCCCGCGGATTCTGGTAGAAGACACCCGAGCCCAAGGTTGAGTGCTTGAACGGGTCCTCAACCGGCATCGGGCAAGCCGCGTCCTTCAAGCCTGCTCGGTGCGGACGGCGCGGCGGCGGCGCTCGCCCTTCAGGGTCTCGACGATGCGCACGCGCTTGACGCGGCGTGGGTCGGCGTCGAGCACATGAAACTCGAAGCCGGGTATGGCCTGCACCACTTCGCCGCGCGCCGGCACCCGGCCAAGCGTGTTGAAGATCATGCCGCCGATCGTGTCGACATATTCGCCGTGCTCGCCGGCGGCGAAATCCTCGCCGATCATCTTGGCGACGTCGTCGATCTCGGCCTTGCCGTCGACGATGAAGACGCCTTCGCCGGCCTGGGTAATCATCGGCTCGTCCTCGTCATGCTCGTCCTCGATGTCGCCGACCACCATCTCGACGATGTCCTCGAGCGAGACGAGACCGTCAGTACCGCCATATTCGTCGATGACCAAAGCCATCTGGGTCCGCGTCGTCTGCATCCGCCCCATCAGGTCGGAGGCGAGCATCGACGGCGGCACGAACAGCACCGGTCGGATCAGGTTGAGATCGCCGATGGTGCGCGCCAGATCGACCTGAGCGAGATCGAGAACCGTCGCGACCGGAGTTTTCCTTGTCGTCCTGCCCTTTCTGACGCGGGCGACCTTGGTGATGTGCGCCAGCACGTCGCGGATATGAACCATGCCGCGCGGATCGTCGAGCGTCTCCGAATAGACCGGCATGCGGGAATGGCCGGACTGCTCGAACAGCCCCAGAAGATCACCCAGCTTCGTGGTGATCTCGACCGCCTCGATGTCGGCGCGCGGCACCATGACGTCCTCGACGCGCACTTCGCGCAGGCGCAGGATGTTGTTGAGCATGGCGCGTTCGCCAGGCGAGAAGGATTCTGCATCGCTCGCCGTTTCGGCAAGCGCACCGGCAATCTCCTCGCGCAGGCTGGTGCCGTTGCGGTGCCTGAAAAGCCCGAGCACGCGATCAAACAGGGAAGGACCGGCAGGCGATGCCTCGCTGGCGAAGCTGCCGGTCGAGGTACTCGGACTCGAGCCCTCTTCCGTCGTTTCGGAAGGCTTGATCACACTGCCGGCGTCGGAGCGGGCGGCAGTCTCTGGTTTGTCGTTCATCATCGTCCGGTCAATTGGTCTTTTGTAATTACGTGTAGGGATCGGGAATGGCAAGCCTCGCAAGTGCTGCGCGCTCTGTCGCTTCCATCAGTTCCGCTTCGGCATCGGTTTCGTGATCATAGCCCAGCAAATGCAGCAGGCCATGGATGACGAGATGGGAGATATGGTCCTCGATGGGCTTGTCTTCCAGTGCCGCCTCGCGCGCGACAGTCTCGGCGGCCAGCACGATGTCGCCGAGCATCGGCGGCAGAGGCCCGCCCCTGGCAAACGGAAAAGCCGGAAAAGACAGGACGTTGGTCGGCTTGTCCTTGCCGCGCCAGCCGGCATTGAGCGTACGGATATGGGCATCGTCGGAAAAGACGATGCTGAGCTCGGAACGGCCGTCGGCACCGGTTTCGGCAAAGCCGGCCGAGACGGCGTGGTCGACCAGCCGCGTCAGCGTCGTCTCGTCGGGCCAGTCGCCCGCCTCGATCGCGATGTCGATCTCGACGGGAAGCGGCCCCCCCGCCTTTTGCTCCTCAGCCATGCGGCCGCATAATCATATCAGCTTTCGACACCCAGGCCCCTGGCCAGCTTGCCGTCGCGGTCATAGGCCTTGACGATCTCGGCGACCAGCGGATGCCTGACGACGTCGCCTTCGTTGAAGCGGACCGTCACCATGCCGGTGACGCCGTCGAGGATTCTCAGCGCCTCGACTAGGCCGGACTTGGTGTTTGGCGGCAGATCGATCTGGGTCGGATCACCGGTGACGATCATGCGCGAGTTCTCGCCGAGCCGGGTCAGGAACATCTTCATCTGCATCGGCGTGGTGTTCTGCGCCTCGTCGAGGATGACGGCAGCGTGCGCCAGCGTACGGCCGCGCATGAATGCCAGCGGCGCGATCTCGATGACCTCAGCAGCAATCGCCCGCTCGACCTTGTCGGCCGGCATCATGTCGTAGAGCGCGTCATAGAGCGGCCGCAGATAGGGATCGACCTTCTCCTTCATGTCACCCGGCAGAAAGCCAAGCCGTTCACCGGCCTCGACCGCGGGGCGCGACAGCACGATGCGTTCGACCATGCCGCGTTCGAGCAGCATTGCCGCATGCGCCACCGCCAGATAGGTCTTTCCGGTGCCGGCCGGGCCGATGCCGAAGACGAGTTCCGACCGCTCCAGCGCGCGCATATAGGCGTCCTGGTTGAGCGAGCGGGCATAGATGGTCTTCTTGCGCGTCGATATCTGGGCGGCGGACACCTTGCCCTTGCGCTCCAGTGTCGGCAGCGTCAGCTGGTCGTCGCTGGCGATCGCCATGCGCACGGCGCCGTCGACATCGGACTGGCCGATGTCGGTGCCTTTCTGCAGAATGCCGTAAAGATTGTCCAAGGCGCGGCGTGCCTGCTCGGCGGCCGAGGAAGAGCCCTTGATGGTCAATTGATTGCCGCGCGAGCGGATATCGACGCCGAGCTTCTGCTCGAGTCGGGCCAGATTCTCGTCGAACTGGCCGTAAAGGGCGCTGGCAAGCTTGTTGTTGTCGAAAGTCAGTACGATGTGCGCGATATCCGAGGCCCCCGAGGGTAGGTTCTGGGGCAGGTTCTTCACTTCAGCAGCGCTCAACCGTCTCTCCTCATCTGCCGAGACCTTCAGGCCAATTCGGCGAACAGGCTGTTGTAGCCCGTCTTCGTGATTCGTACCTGGATAATGTCACCGATTTCGCCGGCCTTTTCATCAACAATAACCGGCTGCAGCCAGGGCGAGCGGCCAACCTTCTGGCCGGCCTGGCGGCCCGGCTTTTCGATCAGCGTGTCGATGGTCCTGCCGACCAGGCTTGCGCCGAAATGCTGCTGCTGTTTCAGAAGCAGCGCCTGCAGCCGCTGCAGGCGCTCGTCCTTGACGGCCTCCGGCACGTGATCGCCCATCTCGGCGCCCGGCGTGCCGGGGCGCGGAGAATATTTGAACGAGAAGGCCGAGGCATAGTTGACGTCTTCGACCAACTGCATCGTCGCCTCGAAATCGGCTTCCGTCTCGCCGGGAAAGCCGACGATAAAGTCGCCCGACAGTGCGATGTCGTTCCGCGCGGCACGGATGCGGTCGATCAACGTCAAATAGTCCTTGGCCATATGCCTGCGGTTCATCGCCTTGAGTATGCGGTCGGAGCCGGACTGCACCGGTAAATGTAGATAGGGCATCAGCGTCGGCAAATCACGATGGGCGGCGATCAATTCATCCTCCATGTCGCGCGGATGACTGGTCGTGTAGCGCAGCCGCGCCAGGCCTGGAATCTCTGCCAGCCTGAACAGCAGCCGGCCAAGGCCCCATTCCTCGCCGTCTTCACCTCTTCCGTGCCAGGCGTTGACGTTCTGGCCGAGCAGCGTCACCTCGCGCACGCCGGCATCTGCCAGGCGCTCGGCCTCGGCGACGATCTGTGCCACCGGCCGCGAGACTTCCGAGCCGCGCGTATAGGGCACGACACAGAAGGTGCAGAACTTGTCGCAGCCTTCCTGAACGGTCAAGAACGCCGTCACGCCGCGCCTGATCAGTTCGGCGCGCTTCGGCTGCGGCAGATACTCGAACTTGTCCTCGACGGCATAGTCGGTCTCGACGATCTTTTCGCCGCCACGCGCCCTCGCCAGCACACCGGGCAGCCGGTGGTAGGTCTGCGGGCCGATGACCAGGTCGACGGCCGGCGAGCGGCGGATGATCTCGGCACCCTCGGCCTGCGCCACGCAGCCGGCGACGCCGACCAGCATTTCGCGCCCGGCCTTTGCACGCTCGGCCTTCAACTCACGGATGCGCCCAAGTTCGGAATAGACTTTTTCCGCCGCTTTCTCGCGGATGTGGCAGGTGTTGAGCAGCACCAGATCGGCCTCGCCGATAGCGTCTGTCGCGGCATAGCCGTCGGCCGCCAGCGCATCGGTCATGCGCTGCGAATCGTAAACGTTCATCTGGCAGCCATAGGTCTTGACGAAGACCTTTCTGGTCGCGGCAGGCGGAACGACCAGGTTTTCGGCGGCAGCGCCGATGTCGTCGCGTTCTATCGTGTTCAATTCCATTTCGCGGCTTCTAACGCCTTTCCCTGACAAAAAACAGACGAATCTGGCCGGAACCTGCGCAGCCTACCGGCTCGGACGCGGTTCGGCGAGCGCCGCTTGTACCATCTCGCGCACCTGGCGTTCCATCTGCTTTGCCGTCTCCTTGCGGCTGGAGCCCTTGGAGAAAGCAATCGCCTCGCCAAAATGCACCTCGACGTCGAGGGCGCCCTCGGCCATCAGCACCTTGAGGTGCGGCATCAGCTCTTCATCGCCGATCCAGGCGGCAACCGGCCGATGCCGGCGGCCGAGCGGCACGCCATGCAGGCGCGTATAGACGATCGCCACCGGCTGGACGAAGACCTGTTCGGCCGCCCCTTCCGCAATCGCCATTGTAGCGGCGCCGAACAGCGTGCTCTTGAACGGCAGGATCATGTTGCCGTCGCCGGTCGAGCCTTCGGCAAACAGCACCATGGCGTCGCCCTTGGCCATGCGGCCGGCGATCTCGCTCGCCTGGTCGCCCGACGAACGCTTACGCTCACGTTCGATGAATACCGTGCGCTGCAGCTTCGACAGCATGCCGATCAACGGCCAGCCGGCCATATCGGCCCTGGCGATGAACGTCACGTCGACCATCGACCCCAGCACCATGATGTCGGTCCAGGAGATGTGGTTGGCAGCAATCAGCAATGGGCGCTGGCCGGACAGCGCTCCCTTGACATGGATGCGCAGCCCCAGCGTCCTGACAATCATCCTGTGCCAGATTTTCAGGATGAAGGTCTCGCGCCAGAGCCCGGTCCGCATCGACAAGATCTGCAGCGGCACAAGCACCAGCGAGCCGACGACAACCAGCCCCAGCGCCAGGAAAATCCTGATTTTTCCGATCATCCGCACCACCCCGGCGTTTGGCTAACGAAGATCGCGGCGCATGACAAGCGCGCCGGTCGGGCCGTGCTCCGGCGACTTGTAATAGTTGGCACGCTTGCCGACCTCGCGGAAGCCGAACCGCCGGTAGAGCGCGATCGCGGCGACATTGGTCTCGTCGACCTCGAGGAAAAGCGCCTCGGCGCGCTGTGCGTGCAGTTCACGCAGCACCGCATCCATCAATTGCCAGCCGAGCCCCCGGCGCCGATGCGAGCGTGCCACCGCGACCGTCAGGATCTCCCCCTCGCCGGCCGCCAGCCGCGCCAGCACGAAGCCGACCGGCGGCTTGGCACCCTGTCCGGTCTCGCGCGCGGCATAGCCGAACACCGTGTCCTGCTCGAGCAGGGCGGCGAATTCGTCGTCGGTCCACGGCCGCGCGAAATCCTCGCGATGCAGCACCGACATGGCCGCGCTATCGGCAACCGTCAACGGCTCGAGCGCATAGTCCCTGCGGCGCGACTGGAGGAAGGGAATGCGCATCAGGACTTGTTTCCGTTTGGACCATGATCTTTTCCCAAAACCGGTTTCCACTTTTTGGGATCATGGTCTTGCCTCGATAGAATAAAGCCGGCCTGCGGCTTTGCGTCGGCGCCGCGCAGATAGAGCGGTTTCGGTTTTTCGCTCTCGCCGTGTTTACCGGCACCTTGGGCCGCGGCCAGCCGGGCATAGACGGCGATGTCGGCGGTGGCCGCCGTCCCGCCGAGATCGAAGCTGCGCCCGGCCGCCGCGGCAATCTGGGTTGCCGCCGTGCCGGCGAGAACCGCAGATCTGTCGACCGCCATGGCTGCGGCTTGCGAGAGTGTGGTCACAGCCGGACCATAGATCAGCACCGACCTCTCATCGTAAAGTGCCGCATGGATCTCCTCGCGACCTGCATCGAGCGCGGCGAGCACGGCGCGACCGGGAAATGCCGCTCTCGCTTGCGCCGCCAGGGCCTCCAGAGTCGTCACGCCGATCGCCGGGATTTTCAGCGCCAGCGCAAGGCCGCGCGCCGCCGAGACGCCGACGCGCAGACCGGTGAAGGAGCCCGGACCCGTCGAAACGGCAATGGCGCCGAGGCCGGAATAGTCGGTTCTGCTGGTCCCCAACGCCTTTTCGATGACACCCATCAGATGCTCGGCATGACCCTTACCGAGATCGAGCACCGAACGGCCGAGTTCTTTCCCGGCCGCCGCGTCGTAGACGCAGGCGGCGCAGAGATTGGCGGCACAGTCGACGGCAAGCAATTTCATGAAGCGGCCGGTTGAGACAGTTTCGAAAACAGCTTCCCTCTGCCCGCCAGGGCTCATCCCCGCAAGGGAATAATGGATAAATCATCAGGCGACTTGGCTTCGGCGCGGGTCCAAGAATGTAAGTTCCACCGCACGCAATCGCCACAATAGGTATCGGGACTAGCCGACCTGCTCGATACGCAGCACGTGATTATCCCAGACATAGTCCGGCTCGGAACGGGTCGCGCCACCGGCTTCGATGATTTCGCCGGCACCCGTCGTCGCGATGAAGCCTTTCCCATCGGGCGCAACGCCACAGACCTCGACCAGAGCCTTGGTAGCGACGACGCGGCCGCTGGCCGTGTCGATCACGGCAAGCGAATTGCCCTCAGGCGAAGACACGGCGATGGTGCCGGCGGCAGGATTGGCGGCGACCGAGCCGATATAGTTCCTGAAGCCGGAGAGCACATCCTGCGACATATCGAGCAATTGCAAGTCCTTGCCGCGCGGCGCGCGGCCAACCAGCGGGGCACGGTCGGTACCCGGCCCCCTGTACTGGCAGCCGAACCAGACGGTGCCGGACCGGTCGGCATCCATATGGCGGATCGACAATTGGTGCAGCGCCGGCGGCAATTCGTGCTTTTCGGTGAGATCGCCGGTAAGGCGGTCGACCAGAACATAGGAAGGCTTCATCGTTGCGATGTTGAGCTCGGCGCGGCCATAATCCGGATGCGTCTCGATGCCGCCATTGGCCACAGCGATCGTCCTGCCGTCGGAAAGCAGCAAAAGCTCGTGCGGGCCTGTGCCGTAGGTCGGAAACTCGCCGATGCGCTTGAATTTCGCATGCGCGTCATAGACGCCGACGACGCCGGCGGCATTGTCGAAATCGTTCTCGGTTGCGTAGAGCAGCGTGCCATCGGCCGAGAACACGCCATGGCCGAAGAAATGCCGGCCGGCAACGCTGGCAATGGTGCGCGGTTCACCGCGGCCGGTATGGTCGAAGACGACAGCAAAGGTGCCCGGCTGCCTGGCAAACACCACCGAACGCTTGGACACCGGGTCGAAGGTAACATCGTGGCCCCGATCGGGCAGATCGATCGTGTGCAACAACTTGCCGGCCTTGGACAGGACGGCCGCGCCATAGCTGCCGTCGCGCTTGACGAAAGCGGTGGCGAAGACCGCGTCGGCGTCGAGTGTCTTTGCCCAGGCCGACGGCGCCATCGCCGCTACGAAACCAGCGCCTGCGGCCCTCAGGAAATCGCGCCGATCGATCAGCGGCGTCCTCATGATCAGTCGCCATCCAATGACGAGAACCCGGCGGTCAGGCCGAATTCGGCGGTCAGCCTGGTGCCGATCAGGGTCGTCAGGCTGGATGTCACCAGCGAGAAATAGTCGAGCTTCTGGCGCAGCGCCGGATCGGCAAGTGCCTTGTCGATCGGTCCCCTGATCGCCTTGGCCGCCTCGATCCCGTTGGTGAGCTGGATGTGGACCGATTCTGCCATCCAGCGCGCATCGGGCGGCAGCGCGTCGCCAAGCTGCGAGGCCTGGAACAGCGTGTCCATGCCCGCCAGATTCCCGGTCAGCGAGCGGGCGGTGTTTTGCGAGCGCCAATAGATCGCCTGTTTCGGTTTGTCGGCCTCCGGCTTGGCGCCCAGGAAGCCTTTCAGGCGTACGTCGCGGACCATTTCCAGCTCGTTGATGAAGACGCCGACCAGTTCGGTCACCGCTTCAGTTCCGTCGTAGTAGAGCGCGTTCTGCGGACCCGGATTGGCCCAGAGCGCGGCAAAGCCGTTGGGCTCGTTCCAGGCATCGCCAACCTCGCCGGCAATCGTCTCGACATTGCCGGCAATGGCCGCACCGTAGGCGCAGCGATAGGTGTCGTCCCTGCCGACCAATTGACCGGCTCCGTCGCCGTAGAGGACGAATTCCAGTGCGCCGAGCCCTTGCGTGGCGACGCTCTTTGTAGCCAGCTGGGCGGGATCGGCGGCTGTCGGATCCTTGCCGGCAAGTGCTGCCTGCACCTGCTTCAGGCCGATGCTCTTGCGGTCCGGCCAAAACAGCATGCGCTCAAGCCGGTTGTTTTCCGCGATCGGCCCGAAACGGATGATTTCCACCACCGACCAGGCATCCACGACACCCGAGAATTCGGCGCGTGCCGCATCGAGATTGTCCCGCGAGGGCGCTTGGCAAAGCGCGTGCATGGTCTTGGCCAAGCTGTCCGCATGGTCATGCAGTCTGGCATAGGCCGGGCGGACGAAGCCGTCGATCGCCCGCTGGATCACATCCGAAGCCTTCACCGCCGCGGATGCCGGCAGCGCACCGGCGAGGACCAGCATCAGAGCGAATGCAAGACGCTTCCGCATCAGAGCGACCCCAGAAACTTGATCAGCGCGGCGCGGTCGGCCGCATCGGCAGCGGCAAAGCGGTCACGCGCCTTCTGGCCCTCGCCGCCATGCCACAGAATCGCCTCGGCCAGGTTTCGTGCGCGCCCGTCATGCAGGAAGAAGGTGTTGCCGCTGACGGTCTGGGTGAGCCCGATGCCCCACAGTGGCGGCGTGCGCCATTCGCTTCCCGTGGCCTCGCCCACCGCCTGTCCGTCGGCAAGACCGGGTCCCATGTGATGCAGCAGGAAATCGGAATAAGGCCAGATCAGCTGGAAGGCCTGCGCCTTGTTCGGGGTGCCGCGACGGGTGACGAATTTCGGCGTATGGCAGGAGATGCAGCCCATATCGTAGAACAGTTTTTTGCCGGCGAGCACGTCCGGTCTGTCGAGATCGCGCCGGGCCGGCACGGCAAGGTTTTGCGAATAGAAGGTCACGAGGTCCATGACCGGCGGCGGCGCTTCGACCGGACCGAGGCGCTCCTGTACACCGTTAGGTAGGGCAAGGCAGGTCTTTTCCGCGGCGCTGCAATCGCCCCAGTGCTTCGGCACCTCAGGCGTCGAAATGCCGATATCGCCGGCAAAAGCGTCCGCCGATTGCTGGCGGATCGATGCCGCCTGCGCCTTCCAGCCGAAACGGCCGAGCGTCAGTTCACCGCTGCTGGCGTCGCGTATTATGTTTGGCCTGCCGGAAATCCCGTCACCATCGCGGTCGGCCGCATCGGCACGCGTAAGGATGTTGGCAGGAGCGATCTGCTCGACCAGGCCAAGGCCGATCATCGGCGGCGTCATGCGCGGCGACAGCGTGGTGTGTGGATCGAGCGCCCCGTAGGCGAGACCGTCGACCGAATAGCTCGGCTTGCGCAGCGACACCGTGCTGCCGTCCGCCAATTTCACCTTCTCGTCCTGGTAGTCGACATGCATCCTGCCTTCGCCCTGCAGACCGGGAACGGCCAATTCCTGCAGCTGCGTGCCATAGACCGGGTCGGGAAAGTTGAGCACCTTGTGATCGGCGAGCGCGGCTTTCTCCTCCTCGGTACTGGCTTCCCTTGCCAGGCGCAGGAACATCGAGGTGGTGCCGCTGTCGCCTTCGGGCGGATGGCCGCGGCCGTCCTTCAGATGACAGTTCTGGCAGGCGCGCTCGTTGAACAACGGACCGAGCCCATCCGAGGCTTGTGTCGAGGATGGCGAGGACACCCAGTTCTTGCGGAAAATGGCGTTGCCGAGCTTGAAGGTACCCTCTTCCTCGAAGCTGATGTTGGCAGAGGATTGCGAGAAGGCGTCCTTGTTGACGTCCTTCTTCGAGGTGCCGGCGCCGCCCTGCATCAGCTCGAATTGCTCGGGCTTGGAGAAATCGCTGGTCGGCCTGGTGATGGCGATGACGCGCGCCAGATCCTTCGGCGTCAGATCCGTGCGGCTGGTGGCAAGCCCCGCCGGTTGCGGCGCCCCGGCCAGCGCCGAGGCTGTGAGCGTCGCCACCACGGCAAGAAAGGCGCCGCGAAGGATACCGTATCGCGGCTTCTTCTGAGGCGGCAGGCCACAATGCTCGGCCGGCCGCAAGCGGCGCATGAAATCTAGGGGGCGCCGCATTCCGGCATGTCCTTATTCCGCCTCGTCGGCCGACGCTGCGTTGAGTTGGCCGTACTTTTCTTCGCCGATCGAGGCGAGCAGGTCGAGTTGCGTCTCGAGGAAGTCGATGTGACCTTCCTCGTCAGCCAGCAATTCCTCGAACAGCTTCATCGTCACGTAGTCGCCTGCTTCGTTACAAACCTCGCGCGAACGCTTGTAGGCGGTGCGCGCGTCATATTCGCCGGCAAGATCGGATTCGAGCACTTCCTTGACATTCTGCCCGATGCGCAGCGGCGCCACGGACTGCAGGTTCGGATGGCCCTCGAGGAAGATGATGCGCGCCACGAGCCGGTCGGCATGGTGCATTTCCTCGATCGATTCAGCGCGTTCCTTCTTCGCCAGCTTGGCGTATCCCCAGTCTTCCAGCAGCCGGAAATGCACCCAGTATTGATTGACCGCCCCAAGTTCCAGAAACAGAGCCTCGTTAAGCCGCTCTATGATCTGCTGTTCGCCTTTCATGGGTTCTGCTCCCGTATTGGACGCGCAGGCCTCTGACGCGATCCAGGTGTGAAACGATGTCCACGCCACTCACCGCCGAGCGGGCATGGTAATTTTCGGTGACCCGAATGATCGTTTCGACCACATTTGGGAAGCAGCCGCAACAGCGACCGCGCTTGTGCATGGCGTGATAGACCTTCGCCGGCACGATCAGCTGCCAGGGGTCCTCATCCAGCAGTCCGACGATCGTCTGCTCTATCTCCTTTTCGGTGATGATGTTGCAATGGCAGATCAGCATTTGTCGCTCTGGCTAACGGCGCTTCGTTGCGTCGCGTGGCTGGTGGTTTCGATAGTCTATTGGAACACCTTGTCCGGTGAATCGAGGCTGTCCGAGCCCTCGAAGGCTATCGCATTGAGCTTCAGGGTACCGACGGCGCGTTCGATCGACTTGGTCTGATCGACCAGCGCGTCGATCGCCGCCTGCACAGTGGCATTGCCTTCCGTGTTGCCTTCTCCGATCTGCTGGTCATAGGCCTCGCCGGCAAGCGCCCGCGCCTTGATGGCCTCCATCTTGGCGATAGTGACGTCCAGTTTGTCCGACAATTCCTTGTCGACCGCCGGGTCGGCCGCCTTGACCATGTCGGCCACCGACGGCCCCTCGACGACAGTGCCGTCGAGCCGCTTGTAGCTGCCGTGATAGGCGGCACGGATGCCGATCGCATCGTAAAGATGGGAGTTGTAGGTATTGTCGGAGAAGCAATCGTGCTCCTCTTCCGGGTCGTGCAACAAGAGGCCGAGCTTCATCCGCTCTCCGGCGAGCTCGCCATAGGACAGCGAGCCCATGCCGGTGAAGATGGTCGAAATGGCGGCGTTCGGCTCGCCATCGACAAGGTTCTTGCGGGCGGCGCCGCCTTCCTTCCAGTCGTCGACCATATCCTTTAGATCGGAAACCAGAAGGTCGCTCGCCGATTTCAGATACTGTCCGCGACGGTCGCAATTGCCGCCGGTGCAATTGGCGAGGTCGTAATCGGTGTAGGGCCGTTCGCCGGCGCCCGGACCGGTGCCGTGCAGGTCCTGACCCCAAAGCAGGAATTCGATAGCGTGATAGCCGGTCGCCACATTGGCCTCGATACCGCCGGCCTCCTGCAGGGTGCCGGAGAGGAACTCCGGCGTCAGCTCGGTGGCGTCGACCTTCTTGCCGTTGATCTCGATCGACTTGTTGGCGATCACATTGGCGGTGTAGAGCGCGTTGGCGTCCGACTCGGTGCCGTGGCTCTTGGCGACATAGTCGATCAAGCCTTCGTCGAGCGGCCAGGAGTTCACCTTGCCTTCCCAGTCGTCGACGATGGCATTGCCGAAGCGATAGACCTCGGTCTGCTGATAGGGAACGCGCGATGCCTTCCAGGCCTCGCGGGCGGCGTTCAGCGTTTCGGCAGATGGCTTGGCGAGCAGCGCATCGACAGCCTTGTCGAGCGCCTCGGCCGTGATCAGCGAATCCTCGTATTTGGCGAGCGCAATGTCGGAATAGGTCTTGATGACCGCCTTGGCATCGGTTTGCGCCTTGGCCGGCAGCACGAACACGGCCGCCGTCAGCATCGCCGTGGCGCCGATCGTCGCAAGCCTGCCGCCATACCGCGCGGTCATCATCGTTCTCATGATTGTCTCTCCTCGGGAATCAATGAAATGCCGGCGCCGCGGCGGGCAGTTGCCAGCGGGCAAAGAAGGGTCGCGCCATCGCGCGGTTCGCGGAAGAAAGACACCGAAATGCCTCCAATCGAAAGGGTTCAAGGCCCAGACATCAAAGGGATGCGCTGACGCGCGAGCTTCCATAAAACGGCGAAGACGTCGGATGTCAACTGGTGACGTAGAAAAATTCAATTGAAACAACAGTTTAGAATTATTCTAAACTATAACTGTCAACTTTAACGCCGATGTATAGGGAATACCGGCGCATGACGCGGTTGACAGGCGGCCGTTCCGGGTGCGACCCGGATCGGCGCTCTTGCGGCGGCGCCGGACAATCGCCACCTGGCGAGACGTCCTAGATTTGGATGAGGAATCGGGCTGTTATGAAGAACGGGGTCGTCATTGTCGGTGCGGGTCATGCGGGCGTGCACGCGGCCGCCAGCCTGCGCGAAGAAGGCTATGACGGCCCGGTGATCCTGGTCGGCGACGAAAACGAACTGCCCTACCACAAGCCACCGCTGTCGAAGACTTTCATCAAGGATCAGCAAGCAAAGCCGCAGCCGTTGCGCGGCGAGCCTTTTTATACCGGCAGCAGCATCGACTACCGGCCAGGCCTCCGGGTCGAGCGCATCGACGTAGGCGGCCGCCGGCTGGAGATATCGGGCGGCGGCGTGTTGCCGTTTGACCGGCTGATCCTCGCCACCGGCGCGCGGCCGCGCCTGCTGCCGCTGCCGGGTTCGGAGCTTTCTGGCGTTGTGTCGCTGCGCTCGCTCGGCGATGCCCGCCTGATCCGCGAATTGAGCGCGCAAAGCGAGGAGGTCGTCATCCTCGGCGGCGGCTTCATCGGCCTGGAGATTGCCGCGACGCTCACCGCGGCAGGCCGCAAGGTTACGGTGGTCGAGGCGGTCGACCGGCTGCTCGGCCGCGCCGTGGCACCGGCCATCGCCGGCCATGTGCGCCAGCGGCTGGAGGCCACCGGTGTGCGCATCCTTACCGGCACCACCATCGAACGGCTGGAGGGCGAGAACGGCCGTGTTTCGGCTGCAATCACCTCGTCCGGCGAGAGATTGCCGGCGCAGATGGTCGTCATCGGCATCGGCGTCGTGCCGAATGTCGAATTGGCCGAAGCCGCCGGCATTGCCATCGCCAACGGCATCCGCGTCGACCAGCAGATGCGCACGTCGGTGCCGGAAATCCTCGCCATCGGCGACGCGGCGTCTTACCGGCACTGGTTCACCGGCGGCGACGTGCGGCTGGAATCGGTGCAGAACGCCACTGACCAGGCGCGGCTCGCCGCACGCACTATCGCCGGCCACACCGACAATTACTCGGCGGTGCCGTGGTTCTGGTCCGATATCGGTGACATGAAGCTGCAGATGGTCGGCCTGATTGCGGGTGGCGACAGCCATGTCGTGCTGGGCGACGTGGCCGAGAACAAATTCTCCATCTACCACTATGCCGGAAGCCGGCTGCTCGGCATCGAATCGGTCAACCGGCCCGGCGACCACATGCTTGGCCGCAAGATGCTCGGCGCCGGCTTTTCGCCGTCGCCGCAGATTGTCGCGACCGGGCCCGACGGGCTGAAGGCGGCGCTCGCCGCCTTCCAGCAGGCAGAGCCGGCCCCGGCGGCAGGATAATCGTATCGCTCAGGCGGCGCGGGCCTCGCGGATCGAACTTTCCAGGATGTCGAGCGCCTCGTTCATGACGCCGTCCTGGATGGTGATCGGCGCGAGGAAGCGGATGACGTTGCCGTAGACGCCGCAGGTGAGCAGGATCAGGCCCTTGTCGAGCGCCTTCAGCCGGACCGCATTGGCGAGTTCCGGCGACGGCAGCCCCTTCGTCACATCGTTGAACTCGACCGCGTTCATGAAGCCGGGGCCTCTGATATCGACGATTTCCGGGGCTTCGTCGCGGATCGCTTGCAGGCGCTGCTTCAGACGGTTGCCCAGCGTGTTGGCCCGGTCGCAGAGCTTCTCCTCGTCGATGACGTCGAGCACGGCATGCGCCGCGGCGACGCCGATCGGGCTGCCGCCATAGGTGCCGCCGAGTCCGCCGGGGTTCGGCGCATCCATGATCTCGGCACGCCCGGTGACCGCCGCCAACGGGAAGCCGCCAGCCAGGCTCTTGGCCATGGTGGTGATGTCGGCCGCCACCTCGTGGTGGTCCATGGCAAACATCTTGCCGGTGCGGGCAAAGCCGGTCTGCACCTCGTCGGCGATCAGCAGCATGCCGTGCTGATCGCAGATCTTGCGCAATGCGGTCATGAAATCGCGCGGCGCCTCGTAGAAGCCGCCCTCGCCCTGCACCGGCTCGACGATGATCGCGGCGACGCGGGCCGGATCGACATCGGCCTTGAACAGCCGGTCGAGCGCAGCCAGCGAATCGGCGACCGACACGCCGTGCAGCGCAACCGGGAACGGCGCATGGAAGACATCCGCCGGCATGGCGCCGAAGCCGACCTTGTAAGGCACGACCTTGCCGGTCAGCGCCATGCCCATGAAGGTGCGTCCGTGGAAGCCGCCGGAAAAAGCGATGACCGCCGGCCGGCCGGTGGCGTTGCGGGCAATCTTGATTGCATTCTCAACCGCCTCGGCGCCGGTGGTGACAAAAATCGTCTTTTTGTCGAACTTGCCGGGCAGCATGCCGTTCAGCCGTTCGGCCAGCCGGATATAGCTCTCGTAGGGCACGACCTGGTAGCAGGTATGGGTGAAGCGGTCGAGCTGCGCCTTGACCGCTTCGATCACCCTGGGGTGACGGTGGCCGGTGTTGACGACGGCGATGCCGGACGAGAAATCGATGTAGCGGCGGCCTTCCACATCCCAGATCTCCGAGTTTTCGGCGCGATCGGCATAGATCTGCGTGGTCATGCCGACGCCGCGCGAAATCGACTGGCTCTTGCGTTCGGAAATGGCTGAATTTGTCATCGTATCCCTCACCGGGCCGGCGCCCGCTCTCGTTTGATGGCTGTTGAGACTCTTCTGGGCTTATTTCAGGTTTTCCTCAAGTTGGCACTGGCGGCGGGCGATTGGGCCTGCGGTCCGGCAGCTACGCGATGATGGCCGGCACTATCGCCGGCGCAGCGATCATGCTGCTGTTCCTGCCGGCGCGCTATTCGGCGTGGTTCAGGTCATGGAGCCGAAAGGCTGGAAAGAGCTACCCGTTTTGGAGACCGGCGAACCGGTGCAAGGTCCGACTTAAGGCTTTGCCGGATCATTCGTTATCGTTGGAGGGTACAGGGCGCGACCTGGCGCGCTGCCACGGCGACGATTTTGACTCGCGCCAAGCATGCCAGCCTTCCGGCAAGTCGGCCAACGCAAGGATACTTTCATCCCGCTGCACAACGTTTTGCAAGCTGACAATCATTATGTCGCCTTCGTCAACAGGTCCAATTTCGCTGTTGTGGAATTGCCAACTGCCGTCGTCATCGTCATGCGAGACGTGTGCAATCCAGTCGCCGCGGGTAATTATGACCCGATCCAAAAACACCGCGACATTGGGCGGGTCTGGGAACGTCCATTGCTGCATGGGAATCTCCCGAAGACAGTTGGTCCTGCGCACCGTGAGAAGGTTCAAGCGGTTCTCACAAACCCTTCGCTGGCCCTCAGCAGATTGCGCGTGTAGTCCTTGGTGACACGGCGTTCGACAAGATCGTCCGCGGTCAGATTCTCCATCGCCTCGCCGTTCTGCATCACCATCAGCCGTTCGCACATGTGGGTGATGATGGCTAGGTCGTGGCTGACCATCAGGAAGGTCAGCTTGCGGCGGCGCCTGATCTCTTCCAGCAGGTTCAGCACCTCCGCCTGCACCGAAGCGTCGAGCGCCGAGGTCGGCTCGTCGAGCAGCAGGATCGACGGTTCCAGAATCAGGGCGCGGGCGATCGCCACGCGCTGGCGCTGACCGCCGGACAATTGATGCGAATAGCGAAAACGGAACCCGGTGCCGAGGCCGACCTCGTCGAGTGCCCGCTGGATGCGCTTTTCGCCGTCGGCGAAGCCGTGAATGGCGAGCGGCTCCTGCAGCAGGCGGTCGACGGTCTGGCGCGGGTGCAGCGAACCGTACGGGTCCTGGAAGACCATCTGCACCTCGCGGTAGAACGCCTTGTCGCGACGCGCGCCGAGCGTTTTGCCGTTGACCGCGATGGTGCCTGATGCGGCCGGCGCCAGGCCGGCGATTGCCCTGAGCAACGTCGACTTGCCGGAGCCGGACTCGCCGACCAGGCCGAAGGATTCACCGGATTCGACCTCGAGGCTGACGCCTTTCAACGCGCGGAAGCGGTCGAAGACCACCTCCAGCCTGTCGACGGAAAGGGCTGCCGTCATGCTGCCCACTCCGGCTTGCGGTCGAGCACCGGCAGCGGGTGACGGTCGGCGCCGATCTTGGGCATGCAGTTGAGCAGGCCGCGCGTATAGGGATGCTGGGCGCGGCCGAGCTCCGAGGCTTTGAGCTGTTCGACCACCTTGCCGGCATACATGACGATGACACGATCACAGAAGGACGAGACCAGGCGCAGATCGTGCGAGATGAAGATCAGCCCCATGCCGCGCTCGCTGACTAGCCGGTCGAGGATGCCGAGCACGTCGAGCTGGACAGTGACGTCGAGTGCCGAGGTCGGCTCGTCGGCGATCATCATTTCCGGCCCGGCGATCAGCATCATGGCGATCATGGCGCGCTGGCCCATGCCGCCGGAAACCTCGTGCGGATGCAGGTCGAAGACACGGGCCGGATCGCGGATCTGCACAGCCTCCAGCATGGCCAGCGCGCGGTCGCGGGCTTCGGCCTTGGAGACCTTCTCATGCGTGCGCAGCGTCTCGACGATCTGGCGGCCGATGCTCATCACCGGGTCGAGCGAATATTTCGGATCCTGCAGGATCATGGCGATACGCTTGCCGCGCAGTGCCCGGCGCTCGCGCGGCGAGGCTGCCAGCAGGTCGATGCCGTCGAAAGCGAGCCTCTTCGCGGTCACCTCGGCCTGCGGCGGGGTGACGCCCATGATGGCGCGGCCGGTCTGCGACTTGCCCGAACCGCTCTCGCCGACAATGCCGAGCCGCTCGCGGCCGAGCGAGAAGGAAACGCCGCGCACCGCCTCGATCAGGCCGGTGCGCGTCGGGAAGGTAACGCGCAGGTCGTTGATTTCGAGAAGCGTGCTCATTGGTCGCCACTCATTGGTCACCGCTTCGGGGATCGAGCGCGTCGCGCAGGCCGTCGCCGAGCAGGTTGAAGCCGAGGCTGACGATGAGGATGGCAAAGCCCGGCGCGCCCGCAACCCACCACTGGTCGAGCACGAAGCGGCGGCCCGACGCGATCATCGCGCCCCATTCGGGCAGCGGCGGCTGCGCGCCGAGGCCGAGGAAGCCGAGGCCGGCCGCGGTCAGGATGATGCCGGCCATGTCGAGCGTCACCCTGATGATCAGCGAGGAGATGCAGAGCGGCATGATGTGGCGAAGCACGATGCGAAACGGCGAGGCGCCCATCAATTGCACCGCCTTGATATAATCGGAATTGCGCACCGTCAGCGTTTCGGCGCGGGCAATGCGCGCATAGGGCGGCCACGAGGTGATGGCGATGGCAAGCACGGCATTTTCGATGCCGGGGCCGAGCGCCGCGACAAAGGCCAGCGCCAGGATCAGCTTCGGAAAGGCGAGGAAGATGTCGGTGATGCGCATCAGGATCGCATCGGTCCAGCCGCCGGCGTAACCGGCGACGGTGCCGACCAGCAAGCCGATCGGCGCGGCGATAATGGCAACCAGAATGACGACGTAGAGTGTCCAGCGCGAGCCGAAGATGATGCGCGAATAGATATCGCGGCCGAGATCGTCGGTGCCGAACCAGTGCGCCGCACTCGGCGCCAGCAGCCGCGAGCCCTTGAGGTCGCCGAATGTCGGCGAATAGGGCGCCAGCACATCGGCGAATGCCGCGACCACCAGCAGGGCGACGATGATGAGCAGGCCGGCAAACGCCAGCCGGTTGGCGGAAAAGCGCCGCCACGCCACATAGGCGCGGCCGAGCCTCGCCTGCACGCGCGACGCCGGCCGCTCGCTGAGCAGCCAGTCGCGGCGGGTTTGAATCGCTTCCGTGCTCATCCTGCCTTGGTCCTCATCCTGCCTTGGTCCTTGGATCGAGCAGCCGGTAGAGCAGGTCGGAGAATAGATTGATGGCGATGAAGACCGAGCCGATGATGATCGTGCCGCCAAGCACGGCATTCATGTCGGCGTTCTGCAGCGAGTTGGTGATGTAGAGGCCGATGCCCGGCCACGAAAACACTGTCTCGGTCAGCACCGAGCCTTCGAGCAGCCCGGCATAGGACAGAGCGATCACCGTGACCATCGGCACCGCGGCGTTGCGCAGCGCGTGACCCCAGATGATGCGCGTTTCCGACAGGCCCTTGGCGCGCGCTGCGACGATGTATTCCTGGGTGAGTTCGTTCAGCATGAACGAGCGCGTCATGCGGCTGATGTAGGCGAGCGAGAAATAGCCGAGTAGCGAAGCCGGCAGGATGATGTGGCGGAAGGCATCGGCAAATACATCCCACTGCCGCTGCCAGAGCGCATCCAGCAGGTAAAAGCCGGTAATCGGCGTGAAGGTGTATTCGTAGACGACGTCGAGCCGGCCGGGAAAGGCGACCCATTGCAGCTTGGCGTAGAACAGCACCAGCGCCAGCAGCCCCAGCCAGAAGATCGGCACGGAATAGCCGACAAGGCCGATGATGCGCACGATCTGGTCGATGACGCTGCCGCGCCGCACGGCGGCTAGCACGCCAAGCGGCACGCCGATCACCGAACCGATCAATGTTCCCAACGTCGCCAGTTCGAGCGTCGCCGGAAAGGCGCGGCGGATATCGGTCATCACCGGATTGGTGGTCAGCACCGAGGTGCCGAAATCACCGTTCAGGGCATGTTTGACATAGATGTAGAACTGCTCGACCAGCGGCAGGTCGAGGCCCATCTCGCGGCGCGTTCGTTCGACGACGTTGGCCGGCGCCCGGTCGCCGAGCACCGCCAACACCGGGTCGATCGGGATCACGCGGCCGATGAAGAAGGTCACCGCGAGCAGACCGAGATAGGTCGTTATCGCGATGACCAGGAACCGGGCGATAGATGAGGCCACGGCAACGGCGCGGGCGCCGCCGCGCCCTGCCGTCACCTCGCTTTCAGCCACACTCATACGGCGCGTCCGCCGGCGTCACTCCCCGGCATCACTCTTTCGAGACGGGGCCGACGAAGTTGGTGTCGAAGCTCGGGCCGAGCGCAAAACCCTTGAGGTTCTTGCGCAGGCCGGCCACTTCCAGCTGCTGGTGGATGATGACGAAGGGGCTGGTATCGAGGATCTTCTTCTCGAGATCCTGGTACATTGCGGCGCGCTTGGCCGCGTCCTTCTCGAGCAGGGCGGCTTCGGTCTGCTTGGTCAAGTCCGGGATGTCCCAGGCGTTGCGCCAGGCCAGCGTCTTGGTCTTGCCTTCATCCGAATTGTCGGGGTTGCTGGCGAAGGTCTGGGCGTTGGAGTTCGGATCGAAATAATCCTGGCCCCACTGGCCGATATAGATGTCGTGGTTGCGGGCGCGGTATTTGGTCAGCGTCTGCTTGCCGTCGCCGGGGATGATCTCCAGCTTGATGCCGGCCTGTCCCAGCGTCTGCTGGATCGATTCCGCCATGCCCGTCGTCGGCTGCCCGGTACGCACGTCCATGGTGACGCTGAAGCCGTCGGCGAGGCCGGCCTTGGCGAGCAGTTCCTTGGCCTTGGCGACGTCGAACTTGAACGGGTTCTCGTCCAGTTCGCCGAGCACGCCCTTGGGCAGGAAGGTCTGGTGGATCTCGCCGATGCCCTTGAGGATGGTCGTGCTCAAGGCGTCGTAGTCGACCAGATATTTGAAAGCCTGGCGAACCTCGGGCTTGGCGAGGTTCGGGTTCTTCTGGTTGAGGCTGATGTAATAGACCGTGCCCTTCGGCGCGCTGGTGGTGGTGAGGTCGGCATTCTTGGCGATGGCATCGAGGTCGTTCGGCTCGAGATTGCGGGCGACGTCGATATCGCCGGCTTCGAGCGCCAGGCGCTGGCCCGAGCTTTCCTTCATGTTGCGATAGATAACGCGGGCAAGCTTGGCTTTTTCGCCGTAGTAATTGTCGTTGCGCTCAAGGACGACGGCCTCGTTGGCCCGCCATTCGCGCATTTTGAAGGCACCGGAGCCGGCATAGCCGGTCTTCAGCCAGGCGTTGCCGAAATCATTGTCCCATTTGTAGTCGGCGCTCGGGGTGACCGCAGCGACATGCTCTTTGACCAGCTTGGCGTCGACGACCGAAGCGACGGTCGCCGAAAGGCAGTTCAAGACGAAGCTCGGCGCATAGGCCTTGTCGACGGTGAACTGGAACGTCGTGTCATCAACGGCCTTGGCCTTCTCGGTGACGTTGCCGCCATCGATACCGAACTGGCCGATAATAAAGGCCGGGCTCTTGTCGAGCTTGATGGCGCGCTCGAACGAATAGGCGACGTCGGCCGCCGTGATCGGATTGCCGGAGGCGAATTTGAGGCCGGGCTTGAGCTTGAATGTGTAGGTCAGGCCGTCGTCGGAGACGCTCCAGCTTTCGGCGAGATCGCCCTTGACCTTGGATGTGTCGCTGAGGTCGAGGCGTACCAGAAGATCATAGGTGTTGCCGGTGACCTCTGCGGTCGACAATTCGAATGCTTCGCCCGGATCCATGGTGATGATGTCGTCGATGGCGAAACCCTCGACCAGCGTGTCGGCGGGCGTGACCGCGAAGGCAGGCGCAACGGCCAGAAGCAGCGCGGACATGGCCGCGCCCGCGAGCAAGAAGCGGGAGCGTAGAGCAAACTTTTCCATCATCATTTTAACTGTTCCCTGTTTTTGTTGACCTGAGTTCCCGGCTCAGGGTTGTGGCATTTCTTGCCGCGTCGAACGGTGATCCCCGGACCGTTGTCTTGGCAATTTTTTGTGCGGTTCCGGTTCACCATATCCGGCGGTTTCGAGCGCGGCAACGAGCATTTGCAGAACGGTCGATTGGGCCAGACCGGCGGTGCGAAAATCCGGCTATTTCAGCGCGGTAACCAGGTCGGCGTCGGGAAAGCAGGTAGCGGAACGGCCGTTGCTGGCCTGCCATTTGCCGATCGAGCGGCGCGTCTTGAAGCCAGGCAGGCCGTCGGCGCTGCCGACATCGTAGCCCTTAGCTTCCAGCGCCCGCTGCAGGGCGGCGATGTCGGAGCGGTAGAGCCCGCCGACCGCGCCCCAATTGCCCGAGAAATTGCTGTCGCCATGGGCGATGCGATCGGCGCCATGGCCGATGAACAGGGCATAGAGATCGCTGGTGTTATACTGCTTCAGCACATAGAAATTGGGGGTGACGATGAAGGCCGGGCCGCTACGCCCGGCCGGCATCAAAAGAAAGCCCTCGGCTTTCAGTTCGCTCGCCGGGAACGGTTTACCCGACACACGCCTGATGCCCATATCAGCCCACTGGGAAATCTTCTTGCCCTGGTCCGGACCTTCGAGCGAGCACGAGACGCTGTCCGGCACAGTCACCTCGAAGCCCCAGCCGCGGCCCCTGACCCAGCCATAATGGACGAGATAATTGGCGATCGATGCCAGTATATCGGGCGTCGAATTCCAGATGTCGGTGCGGCCGTCGCCGTCGAAATCGACGGCATGCTTGAGGAACGATGTCGGCATGAACTGCGGCTGGCCAAGCGCGCCTGCCCAAGACGATTTCATCGCGCCGACCGGGGCAAGCCCGCGCTCGACGATCGCGAGCGCAGCCAAGAGCTCGGTGCGGAAGAATTCCTTCTTGGTCGACATGAACGCCTTGGTGCCCAGCACCTCGAAGGCGTCATAAGGCATCTTCGCCGCGCCGAAGCCGCTCTCGCGGCCCCAGATCGCCAGCAGCACTTCGCCAGGCGCGCCGTAGCGTTTCTCGATCGCGGCAAGAGTCCTAGCGTTGGTCGCCTCGCGGGTGCGGCCGCCGGCGGTCACCGTTCGGATTATCTTTTCAGCGAAATAGGCGCCCGGCGAACCGAACTCGGCCTGATGCTGCTTCTGCGGCGTCGTCGCCTTCTCGCCCGGCTTCACCAGGTCGGGCAGCTTCAGGTTCGGCTTGACGCCTTCGAAGGCGGCATCGAAGGTTTTCCTGGAGATGCCTTTGGCCTTGGCTTCGGGCCAGAGGTCGTTGCCAAGCCAGGCGCGGAACTGGTCGTCGATCTTTGCCGCCGAGGCGGGGGTGGCGAGGAGGAAGGCAAAGAGGACTGCAAGAAAGATCGCCAATCCACAAAGCCGACGTTCTGTCGCGCCCCCCTCTGTCCTGCCGGACATCTCCCCCTCCAGGGGGGAGATTGGCTGTCGCGTCTGTTTTCGCCAATCTTCAACGTCGCAAGCTTGGCGGGGATGTCGAGGCTGCCGATCTCCCCCCTGGAGGGGGAGATGTCCGGCAGGACAGAGGGGGGCGCGACGGAACGCAATCATCTCGGAAGCACTCTCCCCGCAACTCGCCTCAAAACACCGTCCGCGAGCGCAGTGCGGCGGCCAGCGTGCCTTCGTCGAGATAATCGAGTTCGCCGCCGACCGGAACACCGTGCGCCAGGCGCGTCACCTTGATGTCGAAGCCGGAAAGCTGGTCGGTGAGGTAGTGCGCGGTGGTTTGGCCCTCGACCGTGGCGTTGACGGCGAGGATCACTTCCTTGACTTCGCCGCCGGCGACGCGATCGACCAGCGAACGGATGTTTAGCTCATCAGGACCAATGCCGTCGAGCGGCGACAGCGTACCGCCGAGCACATGGTAGCGCACGTTCATGGCTGTCGCCCGCTCCAGCGCCCAAAGGTCGGCCACGTCCTCGACGACGATGAGCGTAGTGGGGTCGCGGCGGGGGTCGGTGCAGATCATGCATGGATCCGAGGTATCGACATTGCCGCAGGTCGAGCAGATGCGCACCTTGTCGACCGCCTCGCCCATGGCGGCGGCGAGCGGCGCCAGCAGCTGTTCCTTCTTCTTGATGAGGTGGAGCGCGGCGCGGCGTGCCGAACGCGGACCGAGCCCCGGCACCTTGGCCAGCAGCTGGATCAGGCGTTCGATCTCGGGACCGGCGATTCGCTTCGACATCGCACCGGTTTAGGATTTTTCCGCACGCTTTGGAACTCTGCTGAGGCGGGCGACCGGGCAATCGCTTCAGGCTTGAATTCGCCCGTCACCCTTTTCCGGGCGTTGGCGCTGCCCCTCACCCGCCTGCCGGCGACCTCTCCCCGTATAGTGACGGGGAGAGGAACGCTCTTATCGACGGTTTCGCCAATCATCATCGTTGCAGAATGTACGCCAGGATTGCGGCCGTCCCCCTTCTCCCCGTCACTATACGGGGAGAAGTGCCCGGCAGGGCGATGAGGGGCGGCGCCGACTCCACGTATTTGTCTGTCCGAAGCGACTGCAAGCCACTAGGGCCGTCAGTTTTCTTCCAGTGGCCGGGTCTGGCCGGCGATCATCGCGCCGATGGCGTCGGTGTTCTCGGGCGTCGCCTCGAACGACATTGTCGGCTCTGCCGGCGCGGCCTGGAAGGAGGTGACAGGCCGCTCGCTCACGGTTCCGCCAAAACGGGCCGCATCCGGCTCCTGCATTGGTTCCTGCAGCGCCACAAGCATCGGCTTCTCCGGTGTCGCCCTCGCCGCGGTTGCCATCCCGGCAGTCACCCTTGTCTGCTTTGCCGGCAGCGATGCCGCGGCGGTCACATAGGTCGCTTTGGCGAATGTCGGCTTGGCGCTGCGTGCCGGCTCCGCCGAGGCGACAAGTATGGCCTGAGCGGCAGGCGCTTGCGGCTTGGCCTGGGCCATGGCGACCACCGGTTCGTCCGGCAGCGGCTGCCAGTTGCGGCCGCGCTTTTCATAGAAGGCATTGCCGCCGGCGACCATGGTGTAGTGCATGTTCTTGTAGGGGAAGCGCAGGCCGGCGGTGTGGAAGAACATGGTGTTCTTCAGCTTGGCTTTGCGCTCGCCCTTGAGCACCGCCTCGGCGGCTTCCTCGACGTCGGGCATCGCCTTCGAATTCATCGGCCGTGTCATGACGCCCGGCGCGAACTGCCCGCGCTCGCCGACGACCTGGCAGATGGTGTTGCCGTGATTGCCGGACCGCAGCCGGTTCATCACCACCGTGCCGACCGCAATCATGCCGTCACGGCTCGACCGGTTGGACTCGAAGAACATTGCCCGCTCCAGGCACTCCTTTTCCTTCGGCGTGGAATTGTAGGAGCGCGAGCTCAGGAAACTCGGCGTAATAGCATCGGTCAGGCTGGACATGCCGTGCGAGGCGGTCTGACTGCAAGCGGCCAAAAACAGCGGCGAGATAACGACGCCGAGCCGCAACGGCGTCTTCCATCGGGTAGAGATCAACAGGTGTCCCCTCAATTCTGCTGCCAGCCCGCCTCTGGTTGCGGCAAGAATGAGACACTTTCAGGCAAAAAGATGGCTAAAGCGTTATTAAGTGTGGGGAGTTGCCTAATAGACACAGCTGGCGGTAGAGCGAGCACTGGGCCGCTGCACTCTTCGGCCACTGTAACGGCATACCGATTGACTAGCGCGTCGCGTTCGACCGGCCTCATGCGACGCGCTTTAGGTTCTTGTTTTGATGCATGTCGTTATCGCAAAACCGCTGCACACTTTTGCGCGACATGCACTAGCCTTAGAACGGCAGTTTCATTCCCGGCGGGATCGGTAGGCCCGCGGTCAGCGCCCTGGTCTTCTCCTGCATGATCTGCTCGACCTTGGTCCTGGCGTCGTTGTGGGCAGCGAGAAGCAGGTCCTCGAGAATCTCGACCTCGTCTTCCTTGAACAGCGACGGGTCGATCTTCAGCGACTTCATCTCGAATTTGCCGGTCAGCGTGACGCTGACCAGGCCGCCGCCGGCCTGCCCGGTGGCTTCCAGCGTGGCGATCTCATCCTGCATGGCCTGGAACTTGGCCTGCATTTCCTTTGCCTTGCCCATCATGCCGAGAAGGTCTTTCATCGCACGGTCCTTTGCAGCTGGTGCTGGTTGTTTCAGGTTTCGTCGTCGTCGGCCGGCGGCTCGACCGGCACGTCGGCCTCGTCGGCTTCCGGCGCGTCGGGAATGCGCACGTCGATGATCTTGGCGCCGGGAAAGCGCGCCAGGATGGCGGCGACCGTCGGGTCGCTCTTGGCATCGAGGAAGGCGTTTTCGCGCTTTGTCGATTCCAGCTCGGCCAAGGTCTGGCCGCCCTCTTCCTTCGACAGCGACACCAGCCAGTTGCGGCCGGTCCAGGCGCGCAGCTTGGCGGTCAAATCGTTGAGCAACATCTTCGGCGCATCGTCGGTCAGGCTGACGTCGATACGACCGGGCTCGACGCGCACCAGGCGCACGCAACGCTTCACCAACACCTTGAAGGCCATGTCGCGCTGGGCGTCGGCAAGGGCGACAATGTCGGCCAGCGATTTCACCGGCACCGGCGGCGCCTCGACCGCCGGCTCCGGCGGAGTAACGAAGTTGGTCGGCACCGGCTCGGCCTCGACCAGACGCATTGTCTGGGCGCCGCCATTGGCCATCGGCATCCGCGCCTGCGCCACGGCGCCGGCACCACCGCTTGCAGGCGCATGGTTTGCGGGGCCGGGGCTTGCCGGCGTGCCATTCACGCGCGGCGCAGTGCCCGGCAGGGTACCGCCGTTCTCCAGCGATTTCAGCGCCTCGTCCAGCGTCGGCAGGTCGGCGGCATGGGCCAGCCGGATCAGCACCATCTCGGCGGCGCTGACCGGGCGGTTGGAGGTCTGCACCTCGGGAATACCTTTCAAGAGCATCTGCCACGTCCGCGACAGCACCTTGACCGACAGCATGCTGGCGAAATCGGCGCCGCGCCGGCGCTCGTCCTCGGACAGCGAGGCGTCGTCGATGGCAGCCGGCACGAAACGCAGACGGGTGACCAGATGGTTGAACTCGGCAAGGTCGGTCAGCACCGCGGCAGGATCGGCGCCGGTATCGTACTGGGCACGGAATTCGGCAAGTGCGGCGGCGACGTCGCCCTTCATGACATGTTCGAACAGGTCGACGATGCGGGCACGGTCGGCAAGGCCGAGCATAGCACGCACCGCTTCGGCGCTGACCGCGCCGCCGCCATGGGCGATCGCCTGGTCGAGGATCGACTGCGCATCGCGCATCGAGCCTTCGGCCGCGCGCGCGATCATCGCCAGCGCATCGTCTTCGACTTCGATGCCCTCCAGACCGGCTATCCTGGCAAGGTCGGCCTTGATCATTGCCGCATCGATGCGCCTGAGGTCGAAACGCTGGCAGCGCGACAGGACGGTGATCGGCACCTTGCGGATTTCGGTGGTGGCGAAGATGAACTTGACGTGCGGCGGCGGCTCTTCCAGCGTCTTCAGCAGGCCGTTGAAGGCCTGGTTGGAAAGCATGTGCACTTCGTCGATGATGTAGACCTTGTAGCGCGCCGACACCGGGGCGTAGCGCACACGCTCGATGATGTCCCTGATGTCGTCGATGCCGGTATGCGAGGCGGCGTCCATCTCGATGACGTCGACATGCCGGCCTTCCATGATCGCCTGGCAATGCTCGCCGAGCACGGCAAGGTCGACGGACGGCTGGTCGACGGTCGATGTTTTGTAGTTCAGGGCCCGCGCGAGTATGCGCGCGGTCGTCGTCTTGCCGACGCCACGCACGCCGGTCAGCATCCAGGCCTGGGCGATGCGGCCGGTGGCAAAGGCATTGGTCAACGTGCGGACCATCGGCTCCTGGCCGATCAGTTCGGAGAAATTCGACGGTCGGTATTTGCGCGCCAGCACGCGGTAGGCGGCAGGCTTGTCCAATTTCCCGGCCTCGTTTCCGGCTTCGCTCATTCGCCCGTTAAGCTCCAAGGGCTGCCACTGGAGGCGGCCGATTCCTGCGCATAGTTTCGCCCGCTCGGCTTGGCGCCGTCAATGTCAGGGCAAAAGGCGAAGAGGCGGGAGGCTGGAACAATGACCCGTTCCGGGCTCGTTAGGGCTGCTTCCTTCCGGACCTGACCCGGTTGGCGAGTGGACCGTCCACCACCAACCTCCCAGCCTCCATATCGGCAATCCGGCGATGAAATGCAAGTGCGGATGATAGGGGCCTTGAGCGACGGCGAAAGCTGAAACCAAAAACCCGCCTCGGCGGGCGGGTCGTTGGTGCGAATAATCACCATAGCGAAATTAGTAGCATAGCTGCCGGCACAAAGCAAGAACAAAATGTGGCCGCGATCAAAATCGTCGACCTCGGCGGGGCAGCGCCAACCTGATGCAATTTGCCCGGGCCCTCACTTCTTCGCGCACAATCAGCGCCGCGACGGCCAATGTTGGTTGCTGCCCCTTGCGGCCCTTCGGAAGCCGCTCTAGCGTCGATGGAGTTCAAAAAACGTCAAAAAGTGAGGGAAACGCCGATGCTGCCGGGCCTCAAGGCCGGATTCACGCTTGACGCCCAGCTGGAAGCCGACAGCGAACAGTTGATGTGGCTCGGCCTGTGCGAATTGCGCGTCATGAACGACCGCCGCTGGCCATGGCTGCTGCTGGTGCCGCAGCGGCCGGGCATCGAGGAAATCCACGACATGACGCCGCTGGACCAGGCGATGCTGACCTTCGAGACCAACATGGTGGCGCTGGCGCTGAAGCGGGTGACCGGCTGCACCAAGATCAACACCGGCGCACTCGGCAACATCGTGCGCCAGTTGCATGTACACGTCATTGCGCGCTCGGAAGGCGATCCCGGCTGGCCCGGCCCGGTGTGGGGGCACGGCCTGCGCGAGCCCTATCAGCGCTCCGACCTTCGCAAGTTTGCGGAAAAGATCAAGGCAGCGCTATAAGCCTCTCCCGTGTCCACCTTGAACCTTCCCGAGTCTGCATGAGCTTTCGCCTGTTTGACGCGCCCTTGCGCGAGCCGAGCCAGTTCGTCGGCTTCGCCGGCAACATTATCGACCGGCAGTCCGAAAACCGCGCCGACGATTCCGTCGAAAAGGCACTCGCCGATCCCTCGGCGCGGCTTTTGCTGATGCGTGGCGGCCGGCTCTATTTGAAGCTTGCGCAAGGCGCATTCGACCCCTGGTTCGGCGTGGCCGAATGCCGACCGCTCGAAGCGTCGCTCGAAAACGGCGTCCTGCTCGGTTTTTCCGAAAGCGGCCCGGTGCTGGCGGTGCCGGCCGGGGTCGAGCCCGAGCAGCTTCCCGAGACGATCAAGGCGATCGACTATCGCTCGGTCTATATGCAGGGGCTGATCGACGAAGCGGCGGCCGGCGCGCTGGCGCAAGGGGCGGCGCTGCTCGCCTGGCATGCCAGCCATCGCTTCTGCAGCAAATGCGGCACCGAAGCCGAGATGCGGGCGGGCGGTTACAAGCGGCATTGCCCGGCCTGCGGTACGGAGCACTTTCCGCGCACCGACCCGGTGGCGATCATGCTGACGGCAACACGCGAAAAATGCCTGCTCGGCCGCGGCCGGCATTTCGGGCCCGGCATGTATTCGGCGCTCGCCGGTTTCATCGAGCCGGGCGAGACGATCGAGGCGGCGGTGCGCCGCGAAACGCTGGAGGAAGCCGGCATCCGGCTAGGCCGTGTCGTCTACCACGCCAGCCAGCCCTGGCCGTTTCCCTATTCGCTGATGATCGGCTGCTTCGGCGAACCGCTCAACGACGATATCCAGCCCGACCTCAACGAGCTGGAAGATTGCCGCTGGTTCTTTCGCGACGAGGTGCTCTTGATGCTGGCCCGCGAGCATCCGGGCGGCCTGATGACACCGCCGAAGGGGGCGATCGCCTATAACCTCATCCGCGCCTGGGCTGACAGCGCGTGACACGAAGATATCGCAGGAGCAAAAAATGATCCGTCACACCGTCGTGTTCACGCTGAAACACCCGCCGCATTCGCTCGAGGAAAAACGGTTCCTCGCCGACGCCAAGAGGATTCTCACGGCGATAAAGGGCGTCACGCATTTCGAGCAGTTGCGGCAGGTCAGTCCCAAGAACGACTACCGCTTCGGCTTCTCGATGGAGTTCGCCGATCAGCGGGCCTATTCCGGCTACAACGACCATCCCGACCACGTCGCCTTCGTCCGCGACCGCTGGATCCCGGAAGTCGAGGCGTTTATGGAGATCGACTACGTGCCGCTCGGCTGGGGCTGAGACTGGAAAGCGGCGCTCTAAAAATTAATACCCGGCGTCGCGATCCACCACATTTTCCAGCGGTTCGCCGCTCTCGAAAGCATCCATCTGGCGCAGCATGATCGGCGCCAGGTGGACCGGATCGGAAGTTGCCGCCGCATGCGGCGTCACGAACACTTTGGGGTGGCTCCATAGCGGGCTGGTCTTCGGCAGCGGCTCGACCTCGAAAACGTCGAGGCTGGCTTCCTTCAGCGTGCCGTCGTCCAGCGCGCGCAAAATGTCGGCGTCCTTCTGCAGCCTGCCGCGCCCGGCATTGATCAGCACTGAGCCGCCGAGGCCGTTGCGCTTCCGCAGCTCCTTCAGCACGCCGTGGTTGATGATACCGTGCGTCTGCGGCGTCAGCGGCAGCAGCACCACCAGGATGTCGGTGGCGTTTAGGAACGGGATCAGGCCGGCCTCGCCCGCGTAAGTCGAGACACCTTGCATCGGCCGATCGCTGCGCGACCAGCCATTGACGGGAAAGCCGAGCGACAACAGCACCGATGCCGCCGCGCGGCCAAGCGTGCCGAGCCCCATAATGCCGACCGAGATGTCGCTGGCCGGCCGCTGCTGCGGTTCATGCCAGATCTTCTTCTGCTGCTGGGCGCGGTAGAGCATGCCTTGGCGATGGTGGTCGAGCACCCGCCAGACGACGTATTCGGTCATGTACTGGGTCAGGTTGTCGGCCACCACCTTGACGACCGGTACGTCGGGCAAGGTGGGATCGGCGAAGATGTGGTCGACGCCGGCGCCGATCGAGAAGATGGCGCGCAGATTGGGCAGCGACGACAACAGGTTCGGCCGCTGTTTCCACACCACAGCATAGGTAATCGAGGGATCGCCGGCGCCATTCGGCTCGAGCACCACCTCGCGCTCCGCCGACAGCAGTTCGCGCCAGCGCAGCGGATGAATACCGGTGAGGGCAAGCAGGATGCGGCCTTTTTCCATTGTGGATTGTTTTTCCCTTTTTACCAACAGCGTTCGCGTTCCGACGCGCAAGGCGCGGCAGTGTTTTGATTTTGTGCATGATCTCTGGCGAAAATCTACTCGCTGACGATGCCGACCGGCGCCGTTTCGATCTTGAAGGCGGCCGAGATCAACGCCTTTGTGTAGTCGGTCCGCGGGTTGCCGAAAATCTGTTCGGAAGGACCGGCCTCGACGATCCTGCCGTTACGCATGACGATGACTTCGTTGGCGAGCGCGCGGATGACCCTCAGATCGTGGCTGATGAAGAGGTAGGCGAGGTCGTGCTTGGCTTGCAGGCTGCGTAAGAGGTCGACGACCTGCGCCTGCACGCTCATGTCGAGCGCCGAGGTCGGCTCGTCCAGCATGACGAAACGCGGGTTGAGCACCATGGCGCGCGCGATGGCGACGCGCTGGCGCTGGCCGCCGGAGAATTCGTGCGGATAGCGGTTGCGCGTCGCCGGATCGAGGCCGACTTCCTTCAGCACGTCGACGACACGCTCGTCGCGCCCATCAGGAGACAGCTTCGGCTCGTGGATCTTCAACCCTTCCTCGATGATCTCGGCGACCGACATGCGCGGACTGAGCGAACCGAACGGATCCTGGAAGACGATCTGCAACTCGCGCCGCAGCGGCCGCATTTCGTTGAAGGACAGCTGATTGATGCCGCGTCCGTTGAACTGGATGGTCCCGGTCGACGAGATCATCCTGGCCAGCGCCAGGCCGAGCGTCGTCTTGCCTGAGCCGGATTCGCCGACGACGCCAAGCGTCTGGCCGGCCCGCACGGTGACGTCGATGCCGTCGACCGCCTTCACATTGTCGACGGTGCGCCGGAAGAAGCCCTTCTTGATCGGAAACCAGACCTTGACGTCCTTGCCGACCATCACCGGCTTGGCGGCCTGGTTGGCCGCCGGCGGCTTGCCTTTCGGCTCGGCGGCAAGCAGATGCCGCGTGTAGGCGTGCTGCGGATTGGCGAATATCTCCTTGGTCGGGCCGGTCTCGACGATCTTGCCCTTGGTCATCACGCAGACCCGGTCGGCGATCTTCCTGACGATGCCGAGATCGTGGGTGATGAACAGCATCGACATGTTCTTGCGGCTTTTCAGGCCGGCGAGCAGCTCGAGGATCTGCGCCTGGACGGTGACGTCGAGCGCCGTCGTCGGCTCGTCGGCGATCAAAAGTTCAGGCTCGTTGGCCAGCGACATGGCGATCATGACGCGCTGGCGCTGGCCGCCGGAAAGCTGGTGCGGATAGGCGTCGAGCCGCTTCTCCGGCTCGCGGATGCCGACCTCGTGCAGAAGTTCCAGCGTGCGCGCCTTGGCTTTGCGATCCCCCAGGCCCTGATGCAGCTTCAATACCTCGACGATCTGCTGCTCGATCGTATGCAGCGGGTTGAGCGAGGTCATCGGCTCCTGGAAGATCATGGTGATCTTGTTGCCGCGCACGCGGCGCAGGTCTCTCTCGTCGGCGGCAAGCAGGTCGGCGCCGAGGAACAGGATCTTTCCCGACGGGTGGCTGGCGGTCGGATAGGGCAGCAGCTTCAGAACCGACAGCGCGGTGACCGACTTGCCGGAGCCGGATTCGCCGACCAGCGCCACCGTCTCGCCCCTGGCGAGGTCGAAGGAAATATGGTCGACGGCGATCGACTGGTCGCCGCCTTGCGTGAAGGCGACGCTGAGGTCCTGGACCGAGAGCAGCGGGGTGTCGCTCATCTGAACGTCTTGCGCGGATCGAAGGCGTCGCGGGTGGCCTCGCCGACGAAGACCAGCAGCGACAGCATCAGCGAGATGACGACGAAGCCGGAAATGCCGAGCCAGGGCGCGTTGAGATTGCGCTGTGCCTGCTTCAGCAACTCACCCAGCGAGGCGGCGCCGGGCGGCAGGCCGAAGCCGAGATAGTCGAGCGAGGTCAGCGTCGAAATCGAGCCGCTGAGCAGGAAGGGCAGGAAGGTCAGCGTCGCCACCATGGCGTTGGGCAGCAGATGCCGGAACATAATGGTGACATTGGATACGCCGAGCGCGCGCGCCGCGTTGACATATTCGAAATTGCGGGCGCGCAGGAACTCGGCCCGCACCACGCCGACCAGTGCCACCCAGGAGAACAGCAGCATCAATCCGAGCAGGATGAAGAAGCCGGGCGGCAGGATGGCGGCGACGATCAAGAGCAGATACAGCACCGGGATCGCCGACCAGATCTCGATGAAACGCTGGAACAGGAGGTCGGTCCAGCCGCCGAAATAGCCCTGCAGAGCGCCGGCCGCCACGCCGATCAGCGCCGAGCCGGCGGTCAGGATCAGGCCGAACAGCACCGATATCCTGAAGCCGTAGATGACGCGCGCCAGCACGTCGCGGGCCTGGTCGTCGGTGCCCAGCCAGTTCCAGTTGCCGACGTTGCAATTGGGGTCTGCCTCGCCTTTCGGATACTGGTTGCAGCGCGTCTTCTTGTCGTAGAGCCAGGACGGCTTGGTCGGTGCTGCTTCGGGAATAGCGTTGTTGACGGTCTGGTAGGAGTAGCGCACCGGCGGCCAGACCATCCAGCCATTGGCGTTGATCTCGTCCTGGATCACCGGGTCGCGGTAGTCGGTGACCGCATAGAAGCCGCCGAACTTCTCCTCGGGATAAGCGACCAGGACCGGAAACAGGATCTCGCCCTTGTAGGAGGCGATGATCGGCTTGTCGTTGGCGACCAATTCCGAAACCAGCGACAGCACGAACAGGAACAGGAATATCCACAACGACCAGTAGCCGCGCCGGTTGGACTTGAAGTTCTGCAGGCGCCGCTGGTTGAGCGGCGACAGAAAGGGCCGCGCGATCCGTGCCGGCGCCGTTTCGGCTGTGGCCTGCGCCATCAGACGTCTCTCCGCTCGAAATCGATGCGTGGATCGACCCAGGTATAGATCAGATCGGACAAAAGCCCGACGAACAGGCCAAGCAGCGAGAAGATGAAGAGATTGGCGAACACCACCGGATAGTCGCGCTGCACCACCGAGTTGAAGCCGAGCAGGCCGAGGCCGTCGAGCGAAAATATGTTCTCGATCAGCAGCGAGCCGGTGAAGAAGGCCGAGATGAAAGCACCGGGAAAACCGGCGATGACGATCAGCATGGCGTTGCGGAAGACGTGGCCATAAAGCACCTGCCGCTCCGACAGGCCCTTGGCGCGGGCTGTGACCACATATTGCTTGCGGATTTCCTCGAGGAAGGAATTCTTGGTCAAAAGCGTCGTCGTGGCGAAGGCCGACAATACCAGCGCGGTCAGCGGCAAGGTCATATGCCAGAAATAGTCGACGATCCGCGCCGGCCACGACAGCTGGTCCCAATTGTCGGAGGTGATGCCGCGCAGCGGAAACCAGTCCCAGAACGAGCCGCCGGCAAACAGCACCATCAGCAATATGCCGAACAGAAACCCGGGAATGGCGTAGCCGACGATGACGACGCCGCTGGTCCAGACGTCGAAGGTGGAGCCGTCCTTGACCGCCTTGCGGATGCCGAGCGGGATCGAGATCAGATAGGACAAAAGCGTGATCCACAGCCCGATCGAGATCGACACCGGCATCTTTTCCAGGATCAGGTCGAGCACCGATATGTCGCGGAAATAGCTGTCGCCGAAATCGAAGCGGAGATAGTTCCACAGCATCATGCCGAAGCGCTCGAGCGGCGGCTTGTCGAAACCGAACTGCTTCTCCAGCTTCTTGATGAATTCCGGGTCGAGCCCTTGCGCGCCGCGGTATTTCGAGCCGACGTCGCCGGCGACGTCGAAATTGGCGCCGCCGGCATCACCGCCGCCGCCGCCGAGGCGATCGCTGCCGCCCTGGTTGGTCAGCCTGGCGATGACCTGCTCGACCGGCCCGCCCGGCGCGAACTGGATGACGGCGAACGACACCGCCATGATGCCGAACAGGGTCGGGATCATCAGCAGGATACGGCGCAGTATATAGGCGCCCATCAGGCTCTCTGCCTCGCTTGTGCGAAAATCTCAGGCTTTGCCAATTTTTGCCGCCTTGTCTTTGTCGAACCACCACAGCGTCTCGACCGGAAAGTCGTAATCCGGCTTTTGAGCGGGAAAGCCGAACATATCCCAGAAGGCAGCCCGGTGATTCGCCAGATGATATGTTGGAATCCAGTCTAGCCGCGCGCGCAAGACCCGATCGAGCGCGTTGAGCGCTGTGACGAGTTCGATCCGGCTCTGCGCCTTGCCGGCTGCCTCGATCAGCGCGTCGATGGCTTTGCTTTCCGTACCCGGATAGTTGCGCATCCCCGGCGTTTTCGCCATCCGGGAATTGTAGAGGATTTCCAGGCCGTCGGCAGTAGGCGTCGCCCCGATCAACCAATGTAGCATGTTGAAATCGAAATCGTAGTTGCTTTGCCGCGCTTCAAATTGCGTCGAATCGACCTGCCGGATCGAAGCGTCGATGCCAATCGCCTTCATATTCTCGGACCACGGCGCGAAAATGCGAACGAGACCCTCGTCCTCGGCCAGCATTTCCACCCGCAGTCGCTCGCCCTTCTCATTGACGACGAAATTGCCCGCTCGCTTCCAGCCGGCTTCGGCAAGCAGTCTCGAAGCTTCGCGCAGCAGCTTACGGTCGTGACCGGAACGGTCCGAGACGGGTTGCACCACCGGTTCGCCGAAGGTTTCCGGCGGCAACTCGGCTCGAAACGGCTCCAGCAGTTTCAATTCCTGGGGCGAGGGCGGGCCCTCGGCCTTGTAGTCCGATCGTTCGAAGTTCGATTGCGAGCGCTCGTAGGAGCCGAAAAACAGTACCCGCTTGGTCCATTCGAAATCGAAGCAATAGGCGATCGCCTGTCTCACGCGCACATCGCGGAATTGCGGCCGGCGCTGGTTCAGCGCGACAGCCTGCATGTCGGGCGATTTCTCGCCGGGAAATTCGCGTTTGACGACCCTGCCATCCTTCAGCGCTGGAAAGTCGTAGCCGGTCGCCCATACGCGCGCGGTGAACTCCTCGCGAAAATGCGTATCGCCTTTCTTGAACGCTTCAAACGCTGCCTGGCGATCAAGGTAGAAATCGATACGGATACGGTCGAAATTATTAAGCCCGCGGTTCACGGCGAGATCGCGCCCCCAATAATCGGCGACGCGTTCATATTCGATAGTCTGCCCGGCCACGACCCGTCCCATCTTGTACGGCCCGGAGCTGAGCGGCGGGGTCATCGTCGAGGCGTCGAAATCATTGGCCGTATAGAAGGCTTTGGACACGATCGGCATTACGGCGATCGCGAGGATATTCTGCGCCGACTGTTTGCCGTTGAAGGTAAGGCTGACAGTAAGCGGATCGATTGCGACCGCATCCGTCATATGCCGCAGCGCTTGGGAAAGGTTCGGGTGTCCCCGGTCTTTGTAGAGGTTCAAGGCGAAGGCAACGTCCTCAGCCGTCAGCGGCGAGCCGTCATGGAAGCGCGCTTGTGGCCGCAGGCTGAAGCGGAAGCCGTTGCGGTCCTGCGACAAGGTAACGAATTCGGCAAGCACGCCGTAGACCGCATCCGGCTCATCGAGCGCCCTTGCCATCAGCGAATCGAAACAGAGCTCGGTGCGCGGCGGCGAATCCCCCTTCAACACCAGCGAGTTCAACGTGTTGAAAGTCAGAAAGCTCTGATTGAGGGTGGAGTTCGGCGGGCCGAAATTCATCCGGCCGCCCTTGGGAGCGTCTGGATTGACATAGTCGAAATGCGTGAAATCCGGAGGATATTTGAGATCGCCGAAGGCAGACAGCCCGTGCAGTTTCACGCCGGTCGGGATGGCGGCGAAAGCCCGGCCGGGCAGCAGCGCTGCAGCGGCGGCCGCACCGCCAAGGGCCAGGAAATCGCGACGGGGCAGCGCCGCCATCAATTGCCACTCTTATATTTGGCGGCCAGCGCTTTTTCCTTGTCCGGGTCGATCCACCAGGAATTCTGGTCGACGCCGCTATAGGCGGGCTGTTTCTCCGGCATACCGAACTTGTTCCAGTAGGCCAGCCAAACCACGGCGCGGTAATATTGCGGCACGACATAGTAGTTCCACAGCAGCACCCGGTCGAGCGCATGGGTGGCGGCAACCAGATCGTCGCGGTCGGTGGCAAAGATGATGCGGTCGACCAGCGCATCGACGACCGGATTCTTGATGCCGGCGTAATTGCGCGATCCCGGCGAATCGGCGGCCTTGGAACTCCAGAAATCGCGCTGTTCATTGCCGGGAGAGTCCGACTGCCCGAGTATCGAAGTGACCACGTCAAAGTCGAAGTGGGTGACTCGGTTGATATACTGGGTTTGGTCGATCAGGCGCAGCGTTGCGTCGACGCCGATTTTGCGCAGATTGGCGATATACGGGCTGGCGATGACCTGGTCGGTGTCGTTCCAACCGAGGATCTCGAATTTGAACGGTTCGCCGGTCTTGGCGTTGACCATCTTGCCGCCCTTGATGATCCAGCCTGCCTTGGCGAACAGATCGACCGCGGTCTTCAGGTATTTGCGCTCAGCCTGCGGGTTGTCGTAGACCGGCAGCTTGAATTCCTGGGTAAAGACTTCAGGCGGCAGCTTGTCACGGTACTGCTCGAGGATTTCGAGTTCCTTGCCCTGCGGCAGGCCACTCGACGCCAGTTCGGTGCCCTGGAAATAGCTGCTGGTGCGGGTGTTGGAACCGAAGAACAGGGTCCGGTTCATCGTCTCGAAATCGAACGGATACATCAACGCGGCGCGCACCAGGCGATCCTGGAACAGCGGGCGCCTGGTGTTGAGCATGAAGGCCTGCATCGGTTCGGGCGACGCGGTCTTGAATTCCTTCTTGATGACGTCGCCGGCCTGAACTGCCGGGAAATTATAGGCCGTGTTCCAGCGCCTCGAACTGTTCTCCGGCTTGATGTCGTCCAGCCCGCCCTTGGTAAAGGCCTGCCAGGCGGCATTGTCGTCGAGAAAATAGGTGAAACGCTGCCTGTCGAAATTCTCGCGGCCGATTTTTACGGGCAGCTTGGCCGCCCAGTAATCGGGCACGCGCTGCCAGATGATTTCGGAGCCAGGCTTGAAGCTGGCGATCTTGTAGGCGGCGGAGCCGAGCGGCGGCTCCTGCGTCGGCTTTGTGACGTCGCGCTTCTTGCCGTTGGCGTCGGTGCCTTCCCACCAGTGCTTGGGCAGCACAACGAGATCGCCGATGATCTTCGGTAGCTCCCGGTTGCCCTTCTGGCTGAAGTGGAATTCGACCTCGCGGTCGGACACCGCGACGGAGTCGGTGACGTTTTCGAAATAGCGGCTGTACATCGGGCTGTTGGCCTTCAGCACCTGGAACGACCAGATCACGTCCTCGGTGGTGATCGGCTGGCCGTCATGCCATTTCGCCCGCGGATCGAGCCGGTAGGTCGCCGAGGAATAGTCGGCCGGATATTTGTAGGCGTCGGCGATCAGCGGATGGCTGGTGCTGCCCTCGTCGGTCGCCTGCTCCATCAACGTGTCGTAGAGCAGGCCGCCGCCGAACTGCGCGAAGCCGGCGGCCGGCGAACCCTGCACGATATAGGGGTTGAAGCTGTCGAACGTGCCGAGCACCACTGAGTTCACTGTGCCGCCCTTCGGCGCATCCGGATTGACGTAGTCGTAGTGCTGGAAGTTGTCGCCGTATTTGGATTCGCCGATCAGCGAGGAGGTCGTACGCCATTCGTCCGCGAAGGCCGCCTGCAATCCGCCGGCAAAAGCGGCCAGCATCAGCACTGATTTCAGAAGCGTCCGCGCTCGGCCAACCGTCATGCGTTCTCCTCTTCGCGATATAGCGCCGTCACCATAGCGTCTGGGCCCAATCTAGATCATTTGGCGGCGCTGAAAACCGCAACCGAGCGGCTTTGTCGTCGCATATGCATTTTTCCTAACGAAAAAGCCGGGCTGAACCCGGCTTTTTCAAGGATTATGCCATTACAGTTTTGTTATTTTGCGGGCGCAGCCGGCGCCGGAGCGGCTGGCGCCGCGCCTTCTGCCGGCTTGGCAGGGGCCGCACCTTCGGGCGGCTTGGCGGCCTCATTTTCGGCCGAGGCGCCGGGCGCCGGCAGCGGCTTCGGATTGTCCGACAGCGTGCGCAGATAGGCGATGACGTTGGCGCGGTCCTCATCCTTCGGCAGACCGGCGAAGCCCATCGCGGTGCCCTTTACGAACTTCTTCGGCGAGGTGATGAAGTGGTTTAGATTGTCGTAGGTCCACTTCTCGCTGCCGCCCTTGGAGAACTCCTTCATGCCGGCCGAATAGGCAAAGCCCTCATGCTCGGCGACCGGACGGTCGATGATGTCCCAGAGATCGGGGCCGACCTTGTTGGGGCCACCCTTTTCGCCGGAGTGGCAAGCCTGGCATTTCTTGAAGATGGCGGCGCCCGCTTCGGCGTTGGCAGTGGTCAGCAGCTCGGCAATCGGCTTCACGGCCGCGGCGGGAGCGGCCGGGCCGCCTTCGGCGGGCTCGGTCGCCTCGATGGCGAAGCCGGGCTTTTCCGGCGCCGGCGAGGCAAACAGCGCGTCGGACACGATGCCAACGGAAAAGACGATGAACACGGTGCCGAGGAGACCGGCGAGCAGCTTGTTGACTTCGTTGGAATCCATACGCCCCAGGCTCCCTTTTCCGGCGGACCGATCCGTCCACTCCGTCCGTCGGTATCGTGAACCACCCTGCGAGGCGGTCAAATCGCGCGGAAACTAGGTCTTTTGCTCCGGAGTTGCAACACCTATAAGGGCGCTGCCAGTGAGACCTTTTGCCACTTTTGTCCTCCTCTTTTTCGAGCCCCTGCCCGCCTCATGTCCACCCTCATCCTGATCCCGGCCCGCATGGCCTCGACCCGCCTGCCGGGCAAGCCGCTCGCCGACATTGCCGGCACTCCAATGATCGTCCACGTCGCCCGCCGCGCTGCCGAGGCCGGGCTCGGCCGGGTCGTCGTCGCCACCGATACGCAAGGCGTTGCGGAGGCGGTGCGCGCGCATGGTTTCGAGGCGGTGATGACGCGGGCGGACCACGAAACCGGTTCCGACCGCATCTTCGAAGCGCTGACCATTCTCGACCCTGGCAACAGCGTCGAGACCATCGTCAATGTGCAGGGCGATCTGCCGACCATCGACCCCCTTGTTATCGGCGCCGCGCTGAAGCCTTTCGAGAACGCAGCGGTCGACATCGCCACGCTCTGCGTCGAGATCGTACGCGACGAGGAAAAGACCAATCCGAACGTCGTCAAGCTGGTCGGCTCGCCACTCTCGACGACGCGGCTCAGGGCGCTCTATTTCACCCGCGCCACCGCCCCTTGGGGCGAAGGCCCGCTCTACCATCATATCGGCCTCTATGCCTATCGCCGCGCCGCACTCGAACGCTTCGTTGCGCTAAGGCCGTCGCCGCTGGAGCGCCGCGAGCGGCTGGAGCAGTTGCGGGCGCTGGAGGCCGGCATGCGCATCGATGCGGAGATCGTCCAGTCGGTGCCGCTTGGCGTCGATACGCCGGACGATCTCGAACGCGCCAGGGCGCTCCTTTCCAACTAAGAAATTCTTCCCCCAATTCCCGAGACTCTGCGCATGCCTGAAAAGACCAACAAAATATCCTTCCAGGGCGAGCCGGGCGCCAATTCCGACACCGCCTGCCGCAACATGTTCCCGTCGATGGAGCCGTTGCCGTGCCCGACCTTCGAGGACGCCTTCAACGCCGTCGAGACCGGCAAGGCCGATCTGGCGATGATCCCGATCGAGAACACCATTGCCGGCCGCGTCGCCGACATTCATCACCTCTTGCCGGAATCGAAGCTGCACATCATCGGCGAATACTTTCTGCCGATCCACTTCCAGCTGATGGTGCTGCGCGGCGTCAGGCGCGACGAGATCAGGACCGTGCACAGCCACATCCACGCGCTCGGCCAATGCCGCAAATACATCCGCAAGAACGGCTGGAAGGCGACGGTTGCCGGCGACACCGCGGGCGCCGCCAAGATGGTCGCCGCGATGAAGGACCGCACCATGGCCGCGCTGGCGCCGGCGCTGGCCTCGACCCTCTACGGGCTCGACATCATTGAGGAGAATGTCGAGGACACCGACAGCAACGTCACCCGCTTCGTCGTGCTGACCAAGAACAAGCAATGGGCCGAACGTCCCTCGGCCGACGCCAGGATGATGACGACCTTCATCTTCCGCGTCCGCAACGTGCCGGCAGCGCTCTACAAGGCGATGGGCGGGTTTGCCACCAACGGCATCAACATGACCAAGCTGGAAAGCTACCAGCTCGGCGCGTTTACAGCGACGCTGTTCTACGCCGACATAGAGGGCCATCCCGACGATCCGCTGGTGAAGCTGGCACTCGACGAGCTCGCCTTCTTCTCGCGCGAAATGCGCATTCTCGGCGTCTATCCCGCCAGCGCCTCGCGCGAGCAATGGAAGGTGGCGGATTAGGATCCGGTCAGGTCAGGCCGAGCTTGTTCTGCTTGGCCGGCTTGCCGCATTCGCGGCGGGCAATCGACCGGTTCATGGCGTCGATCTTGCCGCTTGCCTGGTCGGCGTCGCGTTTGGCTTTCGAGCGCATGTCCGGCGTGAACGGGCCAAAGCCCGTCGCCGGGTTGGAGAAGGACGGCTTGGCGTCCACCGGCAAATGATATTGCTGCGCCAGGCCGTTTCGTTGCGCCAGCAATTGATCGCAAGGCACATTGTCATATAGCAGCGAGGACTGGACGTTTTCGTCCTGCCGTTCGGACATCGAATTGCCGACGCAGCCGGCCATCGCCAGGCAAGACGCCAAGACCATCATGTTCCAGCGCATGAACGTGCTCCTTGTCGTTCGCAGCTGCGGCTTCTCATGCGCAGCGGCAGAAGTCTTAGCCAGATTTTACGCTGCCGGAAAGCAAGCTTGCCACTACGGCCAGCCCTTCGACCGGTTGGCGGCGATCCTGCCGGATGATTGTTGCCTGCAGCGACAGGACCGAAAAGCCGTTGGCGTCCAGAACCCGCTCTACATAGCTTTGGGAATGCGCGTAGCGGCGGGACGGCAGCAGGGCGAAGCCGGCGCTGTCAGACGATTCTCCGCCCGGGAGCGTCTCGACGGAGAACGCAAACAGACCGCCGCCGGCAAGCATTCCGGCAATCTTGTTCACCACCTTTTCGAGTGCGCCGACATAGATGAACACATCGGCCGCCGTCACCAGATCGGCTTCGGGCCAGAATAGCAAAAATCCTGCAGGTCCGTCTTGACGAGCAGATCGTAGACGCCTTTGGCGCGCGCCTGCCTCAGCATGGCGGTCGAGATGTCGTAGCCCTCCAGCCGATCGGCGATCGGCCGCAGCCTCTGGCCCATGAGGCCGGTGCCGCAGCCGAGATCGAGCGCCAGCGAAAACCGGCCCGGCCGTGCTGCCTGGATGGCGCGGTCGAGGCATTCGGGCAGACGATAGCCGAGCCTGTCGACCAGCTCAGCCTCGAAGCTCCCGGCATAGTGGTCGTAAAGCGTCTCGACAAAGGCGCTGGGCGGCGCCGGGGCCGCCGCTGCCCTGCCGATCAATTGCAGCTTGAGCACCGCGCCGAGCCTGTCCGCCGGGTCGAGCCGCAGTGCCGTCGTCCAGGCCTGCGCGGCACGATCGGGCGCGCCTGCCGCTTCCTGCATCTCGCCGAGGCGGAACCAGCCGGCTGGCCATTGCGGCGCCAGTTCGAGCGCGCCGAGCAGCAATTCCGCCGCTGCCGCATGATCGCCGGATGCATAGAGCATTTCGGCATAGTCGGCGCGGCGGTCGGCGGTCAAATCGCCGGACGAGGTCTGGAGCGGTTTCATGCGATCGGGTTCCGCCGGGTGTTTGCAGCCGGCTTGCGCTCTATGCTGGAGTCAGCAGTGACTTACAACAGGCTTCCCGCGCCGGAATTAGCGCCTATCTTGGGGCCATGCGCGCCAGCGACCTGCTTCATCCCCGGCCGGAAGGGCTGTATTGCCCGCCCGGCGATTTCTTCATCGACCCGGTGCGGCCGGTCAACCGGGCGCTGATCACACATGGCCATTCCGACCATGCCCGCTCCGGCCACCGCTCGGTGATGGCGACGCAGCAGACGCTCGATATCATGGGGCTGCGTTACGGCGAAGGTTTTGCCGGAACGACGCAAGCCGCCGTGCTCGGCGAGACGATTGCGCTTGGCGGTGTGGCCGTCAGCTTTCACCCGGCCGGCCATGTGCTGGGCTCGGCGCAGATCAAGGTCGCGCATCAGGGCACATGCATCGTCGCGTCCGGCGACTATAAGCGCCAGAAGGACACGACCTGCGAGCCGTTCGAGCCGCTCAAGTGTGACGTCTTCATCACCGAGGCGACGTTCGGCCTGCCGGTGTTTCGGCATCCGCCCGATTCCGAAGAGATCGCCCGGCTGCTGAAATCGACCGAACAGTTTCCCGAGCGCACGCATCTGGTCGGCGCTTATGCGCTGGGCAAGGCGCAGCGTGTCATGCGGCTGCTGCGCGATGCCGGCTACGAAAAGCCGATCTACATCCACGGCGCGCTGGCCAAGCTCAGCGAGTATTACCAGAGCCAGAATATCGATCTCGGCACATTGGAACCGGCGACCGTCGAGACCGGCCAAAAAAGCGACTTTGCCGGCGCCATCGTCGTCGGCCCGCCATCCGCCTTCGCCGATCGCTGGGCGCGGCGTTTTCCCGATCCGATGTCTTGCTTCGCCTCAGGGTGGATGCGCATCCGCCAGCGCGCCAAGCAGGGCGGCGTCGAGCTGCCGCTGATCATTTCCGACCACTCCGACTGGGACGAGTTGACCGCCACGATCAAGGAGACCGGCGCCGAAGAAATCTGGGTAACGCATGGCCGCGAGGAGGCTCTGGTGCGCTGGTGCGAACTCGAAGGCATTGCGGCTCGGCCGCTGCATCTCGTTGGCTATGAGGACGAGGGCGATTGATGGTGTTTTTGGATCCAGCAATCGCCGGTACGGCGCTCTACGGCGCCCCCCTCTGGCCTGCCGGCCATCTCCCCCTCAAGGGGGGAGATCGGCAGCTTTGGTTTTGCCGCTCATCCTGCAACGTTGGAAATTGGCGAAAGCAGTCGCGACAGCAAATCTCCCCCCTTGAGGGGGAGATGTCCGGCAGGACAGAGGGGGGCGCGACAGAACGCAAGCCTTTCCCATTGGCGTCGCCCCTCCGATGAACCGCTTCGCCGAGCTTCTCGACCGGCTGGTGCTGACGCCGTCGCGCAACGGCAAGCTGACGCTCTTGACCGATTATTTCCGCAGCGTCGAGGATCCGGACCGCGGGCTGGCGCTGGCTGCCATCACCGGCGATCTGTCCATCGCCGCGGTCAAGCCGGCGATGCTGCGCACACTGGTGATCGAGCGCATGGATCCGGTGCTGTTCGGCTATTCCTACGACTATGTCGGCGACCTGGCCGAGACCGTGTCGCTGGTCTGGCCGCAATCGCCTCTCGATATTGCGAACCACGAGCCGACGCTGGCCGAGGTGGTGGCGAAGCTGCAGGCGGCGAGCCGTTCCGACGGGCCGCAGGTGCTGGTCCGGCTGCTCGACAGCGCCAGCACGTCTGCGCGCTTTGCCATCATAAAGCTGGTCACCGGCGGCCTGCGCATCGGTGTCTCGGCGCGGCTCGCCAAGCAGGCTCTGGCCGATTTCGGCAAGGTCGATGTCGCCGAGATCGAGGAACTCTGGCACGGGCTGACGCCGCCCTATCTCGCGCTGTTCGCCTGGCTCGAAGGCAAGGCCGAAAAACCCAGGAAGACGGCGCTGGCGCTGTTCAGGCCGGTGATGCTGTCGAATGCCGTCGGCGACGGCGACCTCGAAAAGCTCGACCCGGCCGACTACGCGGCCGAATGGAAATGGGACGGCATCCGCGTCCAGGCGGTTTGCCAAGGCGGCATTCGCCGGCTCTATTCGCGCACCGGTGACGATGTCTCCGGCGCCTTTCCGGATCTTGCCGAGGCGATGGATTTTTCAGGCGCCCTCGACGGCGAGCTTCTGGTCGGTGACCCCAGGCAGGCGACGGGCACGTTCTCGGACCTGCAGCAGCGGCTGAACCGCAAGAGCGTGTCACCCAAGATCCAGCAGCAATACCCGGCCTTCATGCGCTGCTACGATGCGCTGCAGATTGGTGACGAGGATGTGCGCGGACTTCCCTTCCGCGAACGGCGCGGCCGGCTCGAGGCCTTCGTCAGGACACTCGATCCGAGCCGCTTCGATCTGTCGCCGCTGGTCGAATTCACCAACTGGCAGACGCTGGAGGAATTGCGCCGCAAGCCGCTGCATCCGGTCATCGAAGGCGTCATGCTGAAGCGCTGGGATTCGCCCTATGTGGCCGGGCGGCCGAAGGGCCCGTGGTTCAAATGGAAGCGCGATCCGCACACGGTCGACGCGGTGCTGATGTATGCCCAGCGCGGCCACGGCAAGCGTTCGAGCTTCTATTCCGACTACACATTCGGCGTCTGGTCCGGGCCGGAAGGATCGGAGGAGTTGGTGCCGGTGGGAAAAGCCTATTTCGGCTTCACCGACGAGGAACTGAGGCAGATCGACAAATATGTCCGCGACAATACGATCGAGCGCTTTGGCCCGGTCCGCTCGGTGCGTGCCGACCGCAGGAACGGGCTGGTGCTTGAGGTAGCCTTCGAAGGGCTCAACCGCTCGACGCGGCACAAATCCGGCGTTGCCATGCGCTTTCCGCGCATTTCGCGGCTGCGCTGGGACAAGCCGGTGGCGGAAGCCGACCGCATCGAGACGCTGCAGGCGCTGCTCGATAGTTAATGCATGTCGCGCAAAAAGTGTGCAGCGGTTTTGCGGTAACGACATGCATCAAAACAAGAACCTAAAGTGCGTCGCATGAGGCCGGTCCGAACGCGACGTGCTTTAGGGAACGACTGAAACGCGGATCTCGTAGATGTCGACCGCCTTGCCCTGCTTGTCGAAGTCGGAATTGATGGCGATGGTGCCGGCAGCACCCGGACGCTTGTCGGGAAAGCGCACGTCGAACAGATATTCATTGCGCTCGCGACCGACCGCATAGCGCTTGCGGCCGCAGTCGCCGAGTTCGCCGAAATTGCAATCGACGGAAATCTGCGTCTCCTGCCCCTCCTCGGAGCGCGCGATGATGTCGAATGTGGCATGCTTGCCGGCTAGTTTTTCCAGCACGCCTTGTCCGACGTCGAAGCTGATGGCCGAGCCGGATGCCCCCGAGCGGATGCGCAGGAAGGAACCGCTTTCGTCCTGGATGACGTCGGCCTTGGCGTCCGACGGTGCATTGACCTGCGTCGGGTCACCCGGCGAAAAAACGTTGATCCAGTCGCGCGCCTGGTCCTCCTCGCCCTGCTTTGGCGGCGAAGCGGTGTCGTCCGGCGTGAAATCTTCGCCATCGACCGTTGGCGGCGCTTCCGGTGGCGCTGTGTCGAGCTCGGTCGCCGATTTGAAGACGCCGGTCTGGTTGGCGAAATAAAGGCCGATGCCGGCGGCTGCGAGCAGCGTCACACCGAAGAAGATCGCGGTCAAGGGCAGGCGGCGCCGCCTCGCCCGCCGGTCGTCGCGGTCGGGCGTCACTTCCGCGTCGTCGGTTTCGACGTCGGCTTCGGTCGGAACCGAGGCCCCCATGTCGATAACCGGCGCCTCGGGAACAGGCGCATCGGGCATGATGTCGGGAACGACCGGCAGGACGCGCGACCGGGGCGCATCGGATTCGGGCGGCTGCGCCGGACCGTCAACGACGACATCGGGCGACGGCGCGGGCTCGGCTTCGGCTTCGGCCGGAGGCTCCACCTCCGGTGCTGCCTCTAAACTGTCGGTCGGCGCGGCAACGTCGGCAACCGCCGGCAGGAATTCCGATTCGATTTCGGTGATCTTCGCCTGGACCGCCTTGCGGCGCTTGATGGCGACCTCCACCGTGACGTTTGGATTGGCCTGCAGGGCACGGTCGAGTGCCGCGAAAGCCGATCGATAGACCCGCTCGCGAAACGCCCGGTCGTCGGCATTGCCTTTCTCGAAGGCATTGCGGATCGCTTTTTCGATCGCGTCCAAGCGAATTCCCTCTGCAATTTCACTCACTTTGTCATGATCGTTAGCCGCAGGCGACCAATCAATCAACAAGCGAGCGGCCGCATTCTGCCTTGCCGAGGGGTACAAAACCGATTTCGGTGATTTTCGGTAAAGGAATCAACATTTTTCGCTGATTTTCCGGTCACGGCCAACGTGGCGGTCGCGCGGCGTGCCGATGCGGCATCACGCGGCCAATGGTAGATCCGCGCGGCGGCTGCCCCTGCGCGCCCGGCCGGAGGCGGCACGAATTGCCTCGTCCTGAAATCGCGACTGCCATCTTGAATTCGCGGCCGGTTGCGTCTATCACGCAGCCCATCCTGGAAGCTCGGCTTCCCGGGCCGCTTTAGCTCAGTTGGTAGAGCACATCATTCGTAATGATGGGGTCAGGTGTTCGAGTCACCTAAGCGGCACCAAAATTCTCGATGAATTAAACGGGACCATTTCACAGATCAACTTGATGGAACGTCGCCGTCGCCCAGCGACGCCACGGTCTTCAGCGCGCCGTCGAGCATGTCGCCCTTTTCGTCCTTCAGCGCGGCTTCGCGCAGGCGCCGGGTCCAGTCTGCGGCGTCCGGGCGGCCCTTGACCAGGTCGAGCGCCGACAGCACGCGGTCGAATTTCGACTGTGCGCGGGCGTGGGTGTCGCTGTAGCCCTTGATCAGCCGGCGGCAGTTGAGGATCTCCGTGCCAAGCGCGTAGTCCTCGCCGACTTGGCCCAGCGCCAGCGCATACCAGCGCTCGAGATGCGCGGTCTCGATCTTGTGGCGCAGCAGCCGGCGGCGCCAGCGGCGCAGGCCGCCGATGAACCACAATGCGGCAAAGCCGGCAAAACTGTCGGTGCGGATATGGCGGCCGCGGTTGATGCGGCGGTCGAGGAAGGCGGCGAGCTTCGGCCGCGCCTCGATGTAGCTGCCGAGCCCGGCCGGCAGCGTGCCGCAGAATTCCTCGATGCGCGGATGGAAATATTCGGTCACCTGCAGGACTGAGCCTTGCTTGACACCAACCTCACGGCGTACGCGCTGGTCGCGCGTCGAGCGTGTCTTCAGATCGGCGACGCGGATCATGTCGTCGTAGCACATCGCGTTGGCCAGATGCTTGGCGGCGGCGATCGACAGCGCGTAGGCGTGTTCGGCATTGTCCAGGACGACCGCCCGGTCCAGCCGGTCGAGATACTCGCCGCCATAGGCGATGTCCTGATAGTCGACGACTTTTTTCAGGCCGCGAAGCGCCATGTCGTGCACAGGTGCCGGCAACGCGGCGACGCGCGCCGCCAGTTGTTGCCAGCCCTTCAACAGGCTTTCCGGGCCGCTGACTTTTGTCGCCGCGCCCGAGCCGGTTTCAGCGGCCGCCGGCTGTGCAGTCTTGTCGCCCGAAGGCGCACTCGCGATGCCGCGCGCCCGATCGTAGGCGGCGCCGAAGGCGGCGAGGCTGGCCTTGACACCACGGCCGCCGGCACTGACCGCCTGCTCATAGCTTTCGCGACTGAACGGCAAGGCGTCGGAGCCGGCCAGCGCGCCGAGCAGGCTGGCCGAGATCATCGAGCCATTGTCGGCGGCGATCTTCTCCATGTCGAAGGCAATGAAGCGCTTGGCCGCGGCTTCCGCCGTGGCATGCACCTTCGAGGACGAAGCGAGGCCATCGCCGGGCTCGATCTTCTCCGAGACCGCGGCGATGCGGTGCGACGAGGCGATCAGCGTGGTGCGCTCGGGCGTGACGAAGCCGCGGATGATGGCGCGGCCGGCCTCCATCAGTTCGGCGGCAATCAGGATGTCGACGTCGCCCTGCGACGGCGACAGCGCGAAGACCGGCAGGCGGCCGGTGTCGCGGCACATTTCGACATAATAGATGGTGGCGCCGGTGCGCTGGGCGACGCCGGCGACCGAGGTCGATTGCGCGACGTAGCCGTTGCGCTCGGCGACGTCGGTGATCCAGTCGGCCAGCACGCCACCGCCCTGGCCACCGACCGCCAGCACGGCAAGCTTGATGACGCGCTCGTCTTCGGGGGCGCCGGCTTTCGAGCGCGATGAGGGCACGGCGTCAAGCATCGGCGAATATCAGGCGCCGGCTTTCACGGCGCCGCTGCAAGAGACCGATCATGGCGCGGCGAGCGGCTTCAAGGAAACGGTCCCAGCGGCTCGGATTGTGCACGACATCGGCGCGGTAGAAGGATGGGCAGAGCACCGCCGCATCGGCGACCTCGCCGCAATTGCCGCAACCGACGCAGCTTTGGTCGATATGCGCCACCGGATCGTCGCGCAGGGGGTCGTCCAGCGACTTCACCGACAGCGACGGGCAGCCGGAAAGCCGCATGCAGGCATGGTCGCCGGTGCAGATATCTTCGTCGACGCCGAATTTCGGCTTGACTATGCGCGCCCCGCCCTTGATCGCCTTGTCGACCAGCGGCTTTTCGCGGCGCTGCCGGTTGAGCATGCATTCGGACGAGGCGACAATGACTTTCGGGCCCTTTTCGTCCGTCGTCAGCGCCTCGCGCAGCGTGTCTTGCATCTTGGTTACGTCGTAGGTGCGGTCGATGTGGCGCAGCCATTTGACGCCCATGCCCTTCACCGCCTCGGTGATCGGGTGCTTGGTCGACTTGGTCTTGTTGCCGGCGCGGGACGACAGGATGTCCTGGCCGCCGGTGGCGGCCGAATAGAAATTGTCGACGATGACGATGACGCCGTCGTTCTTGTTGAACACCGCGTTGCCGATCGACGAGGTCAGACCGTTGTGCCAGAAGCCGCCGTCGCCGACGAAGGAGATCGAGCGGCGCTTGGCATCGGGCGAATTGAACGCCGAAGCCGAGGCCGGCCCCAGCCCGTAGCCCATGGTAGTGGCACCTAGCTCGAAAGGCGGCATGATCGAGAACAGATGGCAGCCAATGTCGGAGGCGATGTGGTGCTTGCCCAGCTCCTGCTCGACCAGCTTGGTGGCGGCGAAGATCGGCCGCTCCGGGCAGCCGACGCAGAAGCCGGGCGGCCGGCCCGGGACGACGTTGATCAGGTCGGCGGTGTCGAGCCCGTCGCCGATCTTGTTCGGCGCGCGGACCTCGCTTGGCAGCAGATGCGGGATGGTGGCGCGCAGGAACGATCCGATGCCGTCGAGCATCACCTGGCCGGTATATTCGCCGGCCATAGGCAGATGTTCCTTGCCGACGAGCCTGGTGCCGCGGCCGGCCTTGTGCAGCATCGCGGCAAAGGCCTGTTCGATGTAGTTGGGCTGGCCTTCCTCGACGACGAGGACGGCGTCCTTGCCTTCGCAGAAAGACAGGAACTCGTCGTCGACTAAGGGATAGACGGCGTTGAGCACATAGAGCGGCACGTCGGTGTCGCCATAAGTGTCGGCGAGGCCAAGCCGCTGCAGCGCCCGGATGACCGAATTGTACATGCCGCCCTGCATGACGATGCCGACCGAGCCGTGCTCCGGGCCGAAAAACTCGTTGATCTTGTTGGTGCGGATGAAATCCACCGCCGCCGGCCAGCGTTTCTGCACCTTTTCCTTCTCGTGCAGGAAGGACGCGGGCGGCAGCACGATGCGGCCGGTGTCGCGGCGCGGCGCCTCGAGCGCATCGGCCACAGTCATTGCCGGGCGCTTGTTGTCCTTGGCGATGAAATGGCCGTGGACATGGCAGCAGCGAATACGGACCTGCAGCATGACCGGCGTGTTGGAAACCTCGGACAGCTCGAAGCCGTCCTGCACCGCCTTGACGATCGACGGCAGGTTCGGTCGCGGGTCGAGCAGCCAGACCTGGCTCTTCATGGCAAAGGCGTGGCTGCGCTCCTGCATGATCGAGGAGCCTTCGCCGTAATCCTCGCCGACGATGATCAATGCACCGCCGGTGACGCCGCCGGAAGCGAGATTGGCGAGCGCGTCGGAGGCGACATTGGTGCCGACCGTCGACTTGAAGGTCGCCGCGCCGCGGATAGGATAATGCACCGATGCGGCAAGCATGGCGGTGGCCGTGGCTTCCGAGGCGCTCGCCTCGAAATGCACGCCGAGCTCGCCCAGGATATCCTGCGCGTCGGCCAGCACGTCCATCAAATGGCTGATCGGCGCGCCCTGATAGCCGCCGACATAGCCGACGCCGCATTGCAGCAGCGCCTTGGTGATGGCGAGAATGCCTTCGCCGGAAAACTCCTCGCCGGCGCCGAGCCTGAGCTTTTCGACTTCCTTGGCAAAAGACCGTTCGGCCATTTTGGGCTCCTTCCGTTACCGCCCCGATGGCGGCGCGTAAGATCAGATGTCGTGCTTGCGAATGTTCTTCAGCATCTTCTGCAATGTCGCGATCAGCGCCGCGTATTCGGCATCGTCGACATCGTCGAACATTGCCTCGAAAGCGTCGTGCATGGCCGGCCAGGCGCGCGCGAACTCGGCGCGGCCATCGTCGGTCAGGAATACATGGCGGATACGGCTGTCGGTGACCCCCTGCTCGCGCCGCACAAACCCTTGCCCCTCCAGCGTGTCGAGCGTCCGGCTCAAGGTCGACTGCTCGATGACGGTATAGACCGAGAGATCGTTGACGGTGACGCCATCGGTGACCGACAACACCGCCAGCGTGCGCACCTGCGGAATGGTCAGGCCCTGCTTGCGGAAATTGTCGCGCAAGGTGGCGTTGTAGCGGCCCATGATGCGGTTCATCAGATAGGGCGCGAATTGCTGCAGGCCGATCTGGCCCAAAGTCGAGATGCGCTGGCGCTTTTCAACCTTCTGTTCCATCACAGCCTCCCCGCCAGGAGAAAGCCGGAGCCGCCGCCCAAGCCAGCACCCGGATGGGTCGAGGCACCGATGTGGTAGAGACCCCTGACCTCGGTGGCGTGATTGCGGCTCGTCTTGAACGGCCGCCACAGAAACGACTGGTCGATAGCCGAGGAACCGCCATAGGGGTCGCCGCCGACCAGATTGATGTTCATAGCTTCCAGGTCGGTCGGCGAACAGGCGCGGCGTGCGATGACGCTGTCCTTGAACCCATCGATATGGCTGGCGAGGATCGCTTCGGCACGGTCGGCATAGGCTTCGCGCAGCGCCTCGGTCCAGCGACCGTCTGCCGGTGTTTGCAGTTTGCCGGCGGCATCGCCCTTGATATGCCGTGGCGCCTCGGGCAGTTGCAGCCACAGGACCGCCTTGCCGGCCGGGCAGCGCGATGGGTCGAGCGCGTGCGGCTGGCCGACGCACATGGTCGGCACCTCCGGCAGCATGCCGCGCACGGCTTCGTTGCAGGCCTTCGAGACGCCGTCGAGCCCCGGCGTCAGATGCAGCAGCGCGACCTTGTCCAGGCCCTCGCCGCGCCATGCCGGCGGCTTGTCCAAGGCATAGTGGATCTGGAAATTGCCCTTGCCGTAGCGGTATTTTTGCGCTGCCTCGACGTCGGCTTTCGGCGCCGCGTCGCCGAGCAGCCGCTGGTAGAGCTGGGTCGGCGTGACCGAGCAGATGACGCTCTTGTTCACGTTGATCGTTTCGCCCGAAGCCAGCCGCACGCCGGCGGCGCGGCCTCCGCTTTGGACAATAGCCGCGACGTCGGCGCCGGTGCGGATTTCGCCGCCGCGTTCCCTGATCAAGGCTTCGAAGGCGGCCAGCAGATTCCTGGCACCGCCCTTGACGATCGGCGCGCCGGCCGCCTCAAGCGCGAAGGCGATGACCTTGGCGATCTGGCCGGAGAACGCGTCCTCAGGCCCGAGGCCGGCATGCAGCACCCAGGGTGCCCACAGCGCGCGCATGGTTTCCGACTGGTAGGTGCTTTCCAGCCAACCGCGCGCCGGCACCAGCGCGCTGCCGAGAAAGGCGGCAAGGCCACGCGGGCCGCACCGCCAGGCTTCACCCGCCAGCAGCCTGGCCGTCGGGTAGGACCACAGGCTGCCACCGAGCAGTCCGAACAGCAGACCGGCGTTGCGCTCGATCTCGCCGACATCGTTTGCGTGCCGGTCGCCGTCGCCCGCGGCAAGCGCATTGATCGCCGCTACATTGGCGATACGATCGGTGCGCAGGACGGCATGGCTGCCGTCCGGGCGCAGCACACCGGTCGGCGTGGAGGTGTTGCAAAACTCCAGGCCGTGCCGCGCCAGATCCTTGCCCAGCGCCGCATACGCCGGCGAGGTGATGAACAGGACAAAGGTCGTCGCCATCACGTCGTGGATGAAGCCGGGCGCGGTGATTTCTTCGGTTCGCATGCAGCCGCCGATGCGGTCGTTGCGCTCGAGCACCAGCACCTTCGCCCCCTTGCCGCCAAGCATCGCCGAGCAGACCAGCGCGTTGATGCCGCTGCCGACGACGATGTGATCGGGAGCGCTCATCGATGCGTGCTCCTAGCCGGCAGGAGTTCAATTGCAGAGATTGGCGCTCTACGGCGCCGTAGAGCCGCAGCTTTGCAAGGCTGCCGCTCCCACTCCGTCACCACAGTGCCATTTCCGCACATGATCTTCTCCCGAAGACCGCAGCTACCCTATTGCCTTGGCACCAACGCCAACGCGCGGATCGGACTGCCGGTGCCGTGCTCGATCTTGAGCGGTGCAGCGATCAGTATCGCGCCTTTCGGCGGCAGCCGGTCGAGGTTGCAGAGGCTGGCGAGGCCGTAGCGGTTGGCCTTGTGCATCAGGCTGTGCGCCGGAAACGGCGGCTCCATTCCCCCTGCTTTTCCAGCATCCGTGCCGATCGTCTCGCTGCCCCAGCCCTTGATGTCCTTGCTAATCAGATACTGGATGGCTTCGGCGGTCGGGCCAGGCGTGTGCGGTCCGGTCTCATTGGCGTTGAGGAACTCGGCTTCCGAGCCGTTGCGCTTATACCAGTCGGTGCGCATCACCACCCACTCGCCGGGATTGATAGCGCCATGTTCGGCTTCCCATGCCTTGATGTGATCGACGGTGAGCAGGAAATCGTGATCGGCTGCCGCTTGCTTCGAACAGTCGATGACGTTGACCGGGCCGACGAAGTTCTGCGCCGGAATGGTGTCGGTGGCGCCGTCCGGATAATCCTTGCCGGTGATCCAGTGGTTGGGTGCGTCGAAATGGGTGCCCGAATGCTCGCCGAGCTTGAGCCAGTTCCACGCCCACCACGGGCCATTCTTGTCATAGGCGGAGATGGCGTGGATCTCGATCTTCGGCGTGTCGACCGCCAGTTCCGGCGGCAGCTTGATCAGTGGCGTGTTGGGCCCGAGCGGCGCCGTCAGGTCGACCACCTGGATGGCGCCTGAAAGCAGCTGGCCGGCGACTTCGCCTAGAAGTTGTTGTGTGTCCATGGTCTCTGTTCCCTCTTGCTCGATGGTGCTGAAGGCTCTCGCGGCCCTTAATATCCTACTAGACGAAAACATATGCATCTGCAATTATCTTTAAGCATAAAGCAAATGGGACGGGGCGTGAGCGAGTTCGACGCCATATTTGTCGGGGCAGGCCACAACAGTCTGGCATGCGCCGCGCATCTGGCGCTCAAAGGCTGGAAAACGGCAGTTTTCGAGCGTAATGCAACGATCGGCGGCGCCGTCCAGACGCGCGAATTGACGCTTCCGGGCTTCCGGCACGATTTCGGCGCGATGAATCTCAGCCTGTTCGCCGGCTCGGCCTTTCACAAGAAATATGCAAATGAATTGAAAACCCACGGGCTGGAATTCGTGCCGGTGGCCGACTGTTTTGCCAGCGCCTTCCCCGACGGTCGCTGGTTCGGCGTCAGCAGCGACCTGGAAAAGACCGCCTCGCGCATGGCCGCTTTTTCCGACGCGGACGCACAGACATGGCGCCGTCTGGTTGCGGCATTCCCGGCGGAGGCCGAGCATCTGTTCCGGCTGCTGGGCTCGCCGATGAGCGGCCGTGCGCTCGCCGGCACCGCCTGGAACCTCTGGCGCAAGAAGGGTTTTGCGGGCGCGCTCGATACTGGTCGGTTGCTGCTTTCGTCACCCCGCGCCTGGCTCGAGGAGACTTTCCAGTCACCGCATGTCAGGGCGACGCTCGCCACCTGGGGCATGCATCTCGACTTCGCCCCCGATATCGCCGGCGGCGCGGTGTTCCCTTACCTCGAATCCATGGCCAACCAGCGCTTCGGCATGGTGCTCGGCAGAGGCGGCGCCGACACCATTATCCGCGCTCTGTCGGGCATGCTCACGGCCGCCGACGGCAAGATCGTCACCGGGGCTGATGTCGCCGAGATCACGGTTTCGGCCGGCAAAGCGACCGGCGTGCGGCTCGCTTCCGGCGAGACCCACACAGCCACCAAGGCCGTCATCGCCGGTGTCGCGCCCAAGGCGCTGACCGGGAAACTGTTGCCTAACGGATCGGGCGACACCGGCTTCGACACGGCCGTGAAAAAATTCCGCCACGCGCCGGGGACGTTGATGATCCATCTGGCGCTCGACGATCTGCCGGACTGGCGCGCCGGCGCCGAGCTTCGGCAGTTCGCCTATGTGCACCTTTCGCCGTCGCTCGACGCCATGTCGCTGACCTACCAGCAGGTGATGGCAGGCATGCTGCCGGATGAACCGGTGCTGGTCGTCGGCCAGCCGACGGCCGTCGATCCCTCGCGCGCGCCGGACGGCAAGCACGTACTTTGGGTGCAGGTGCGCATGCTGCCAGCCGAGATTGCAGGCGATGCAGCGGGCACGATCACGGCGGCTCACTGGGACGAGGCTAGGGAGCACTACGCCGAGCGCGTCCTCGACATTATCGAGCGCTATGCGCCCGGCCTTCGTCGGAAGATCCTCGGCCGCGCCGTGTTCTCGCCCATCGACCTCGAACGCGAGAACCCGAACCTTGTCGGCGGCGACCAGATCTGCGGCAGCCATCATCTGGCGCAGAATTTCCTGTTCCGGCCGGCGCGCGGTTACGCCGGCTGGAACACGCCGGTCGGCAATCTGCACCTGACCGGGGCGGCAACATGGCCCGGCGCCGGCACCGGGGCGGCGTCGGGCTACATGCTCGCGCAACAACTTGGCGGGAGGTAGGCTCCATTTTTCATCTAGGGTGAAGGAGGACAAGGCGCGGTTGCCCAAGGAGCCTGAACCCACCGATTGACAACGACACCGCGCATAAAAGCAACAGGGGAACGACCATGACAATCAACAGACGAGAATTGCTCGGATATGGCGCGGCCGCACTTGGCGCCACGGCGCTCGGCCTGCCGCAAATCGCCAAGGCTGCCGGCGAACTGACCATCGCCTACAATGTCAATTTGCCGTCCTGGGACCCGACCACCGGGCCTTCGGCGGTCAACCCGACCATCCAGGGTCTCTACCAGTCGGTGTTCGACCAGTTCATCCCGCAGAAGCCGGATCTTTCTTTCGCGCCCGGCCTGCTCACCGAATGGGGCTGGAACGAGGATCGCAGCAAGATCATGATGACGGTGCGCGAGGGCGTCACCTGGCATGACGGCTCGCCATTCACGGCCGAAGACGTGGTCTGGTCGCTGCAGCGGGCGGGCGATGAAAAGACCGGCAACCCGATCCAGTTCGTCTGGAAGAACGTCAACAACTTCAAGATCGACGGCAACAAGATCACCGGCGACGTCGTGCAATTCGACCCGGTGTATTTCAAGTGGATGTCGTTCCTGACCGGCTACATCATGCCGAAGGCCTATTACGAAAAGGTCGGCGCCGAGGGTTTTGAGAAAGCCCCGATCGGCACCGGGCCCTATATGGTCGACAAATTCGAGCGCAACGCCTTCCTGCGGCTCAAGGCCAACCCGAACTACTGGGGCGGCAAGCCGGCCTTCGAAAACGTAACCATCAAGTTCGTCACCGATGCGGCGAGCCGCGTCGCCGAGATCGAGTCCGGTTCCTCGCAGGTGACGCTGGAAATCCCCTATGAGGAATATGACCGCCTGATCGCCAAGGATGGACTTGCCGGCTCATGCAAGAACGTCTCCGACATCGGCATGATCTTCTTCAACGACATCGACGTGATGCTGGACAAGAACGTGCGCCAGGCGGCGGTGATGGCGGTCGACAAAAAGCTTTTGGTCGACCGGCTGCTGCGCGGTTACGGCCAGCCCATCGATACGCTGGAGACGCCGGAATACGAGGCCTACGATGCGTCGATCAAGGTGGAGCACAATCCGGACAAGGCCAAGGAACTGCTGGCCGCCTCCGGCTATTCGCCGGAAAAGCCGGTCAAGTTCACGATACAGACGACCAAGGGCTTCAAGCCCAAGGACTACGAGATGATCCAGGCGATCGTCGGCATGTGGCGCAAGGTCGGCATCGAGGCAACGATCGAGGTCTACGAGATCGCCAAGCACTACGAGCTGCGCGCCGCCGACAAGCTGGCGCCGGCGGCCTTCTACAATTGGGGCAATGCCATCGGCGATCCCACCACGTCGACCGGCTTTGCCATGTATGGCCCAAGCCCGCATTCGGTATGGGACAGCCAGGACCTGATCGACATGATCAATCCACTATGGGGCGAGAAGGACGAGGCCAAGCGCATTGCCGGCTGGAAGGCCGTCGACAAATACATCGCCGAACAGGCCTATGTGCTGCCGCTGATCCAGTATGCGCAGCCGATCGTGCATGCCAAGGGCGTCAATGTGGTGCAGCATGTGTCGGGCGCACTTCTGCCGGCGCTGATGAGCCCGGCCTGAGACAGTCTTCGGCTTGCCGCGCGCCGTCCGGAATGACGGCGCGCATTTTCCGCCACGGGCGACCATGCTGCTGCAAAGATTCCTGATCCGTCTTCTGACGATGGCGATCACGCTGTTCGGCGTGGCCGTCGTCGTCTTTATCGTCATCCGTGTCGCGCCGGGCGACCCGATCGCGATGATGCTGCCGCCCGGCGCGACCGATGCCGACATCGCTCGGCTGCGCGCGCTTTACGGGCTGGACAAGACCATCGTCCAGCAATTCTTCATCTGGCTGGCCGGTGTCGTCAGGGGCGATTTCGGCACGTCGATCTCACTGCGGCAGGACGTGCTTGGGCTGGTCTTCAATCGCCTCCCGGCCACGCTGGAACTCGCCATCGTCGCGCTTGTGATGGCGCTGGCGATCGGCGGCACGACGGCGATCCTCGGCGCGCGCGAACGCGGCACCGCGGTCGAAGCCGGCATCGACATTGCCAGCGGTGCGGCACTCTCGATTCCCGATTTCCTGTGGGGCCTGGTGCTGATCCTTCTGTTCGGCGTGCTGGTGCCTATCTTCGACATTTCTGGCCGGGTGTCGCCGCAGCTCGACCTGCCCTTCGCCACGCAATTCTATCTGTTCGAAAGCATCGTACGGCTGCGCTTCGACCTGACCAGGGACCTGCTGGCACACATGCTGATGCCGGCGATTGCGCTGGCGCTGCCACTGGCCGCGATCATCTCGCAGCTGCTGAAACAGTCGCTGAAGGAAGTGCTCGACCTCGACTACGTCGTGCTGGCGCGGGTAAAGGGCTTTTCGGAAACGCAGGTCATCCTGCGCGAGGCGCTGAAGAACGCGGCCCTGCCGACGCTGACGCTGGTCGGCGTGCAGTTCACCTTCCTGATCGGCGGCACGGTCATCGTCGAACGACTGTTTTCCTATGAAGGTCTCGGCAACATGGCGATCGATGCCGTCATCAACCGCGACCTGCCGCTGATCCAGGGCATCGTGCTGGTCTTCGCGCTGCTGTTTGTGCTGATCAACCTTGCCGTCGACATGATGTACGCCCTGCTCAATCCGAGGCTGCGCCATGGATGAGGCCCGCATTTCGAGACATGGCTCGCGGGCACGCCTGTGGCTGGCCGGCGGCTGGCTGCTGATTGCGCTGCTGGCCGCAATTTTTGCGCCGCTGGTCGCACCGCAGGACCCGCTGGCGCAGGATTTGATGCTGGAGCGCCTGCCGCCGTTCTGGCTCGATGGAGCCGAGCCCGGCTACTGGCTCGGCACCGATAGTCTCGGCCGCGATCTCCTGTCACGGCTGATCTTCGGCGCCCGCATCGCCTTCATCGTCGCCTTCGCCGCCGCCATCGCGGCCTGCCTGGTCGGCTCGACGCTCGGCCTGATCGTTGGTTATTTCGGCGGCTGGGCCGACCGCATCATCTCGCGCGTTGTCGATGTCTGGATGGCGTTTCCGCCGGTGCTGTTTGCCATCCTTTTGGTCGCCGTGCTCGGCACCGGCTTGAGCTCGGTCATCATTGCCATTGCCGTCATCGACTGGACGCGCTTCTGCCGGGTGATCCGCGCCGAGACCATGGGCCAGTCGCGCATGGATTATGTCGAGAACGCCCGCATCGCCGGCTACGGCCGCATCGGCATCATGCTGTGCGAGGTGCTGCCCAATGTGGTGCCATCGATCGTCGCGCTGCTGTCGCTGGAGATGGGCATTGCCGTCATCGTCGAGGCGATCCTGTCCTTCGTCAATCTGTCGATCTCGACCGACGACCCGACCTGGGGCGGCATCATCGCCGAGGGCCGCCTGTCGATCCATCAGGCTTGGTGGGTGCTGGTGTTCCCGCTGGTCACGCTGATCCTGACGGTGCTGTCGTTCAGCCAGTTTGGCGAGGGCCTCAGGGCACGTTTCGATCCGGTGCTGCGATGAACGCGCTGGCGAAACCCTGCCTCGACATACGCAGCCTTAGCGCGGTGCTGCCTAATGGCTTGCGCGTGCTGCGCTCGGTGTCGCTCGCCGTCGAGCCCGGCGAGGTGCGCGCGCTGGTCGGCGAGAGCGGCGCCGGCAAGACGATGATCGGCAAGGCGGTGCTTGGCGTGCTGCCTTCGAGCGTGCGCATCGTCGAAGGCGACATGCTGCTTGAGGGCGAGGACCTCGGCAAACTGCAGGCCAAGGCACGGCGCACCCTGATCGGCGCGCGCACGGCGCTGATCCCGCAGGATCCGCTGACCGCACTCAACCCGTCACGCCGCATCGGCCCGCAGATGACCGACCGGCTGGTGCGCATCCTCGGCTGGAGCGGCGAGAAGGCCGATGCACGCATCCGCCAATTGCTGGACGAGGTGCAAATCCGCGACCCCGAGCGTGTCCTCAAATGCTATCCGCACGAGCTGTCCGGCGGCATGCGCCAGCGCGTGCTGATCGCCGCGGCGTTTGCTGCCGAACCAAGGCTGATCGTCGCCGACGAGCCGACCACGGCGCTCGACGTGACTGTGCAGAAGCAGATCCTGCGGCTGATCGCGCAACTGCAGCGCGAGCACGGCACGGCGATCCTGTTCGTTACCCATGATCTCGGCGTCGTCGCCAAGATCAGCCAGAAGGTCTCGGTGCTCTATGCTGGCAAGGTGGTCGAGGAGGCCGAAACGGCCGCTCTCTTCGCCGCTCCGCAGCACCCCTACACGCGAGCTCTGATGGCCGCGACGCCACGCTACACCGATCCCTTCGCCTCGCTGAAGCCGGTGGACGAGGCGGTGCTGGCCGGGCTTGCTTCGGAGATCGCCGCCGCCGATCAGGCCTGGAGGCGCCCGCATGGCTGAGCCGCTGTTTTCCGTGCGTGGGCTGAAGGTCGCGCTGCCCGACATGACGCGCAAGCCGCTGATCGGCCGCGCGCCCTTGGCCGAGATCCTGAAAGGGCTGGATTTCGACCTGCCAAAGGGATCGGTGACCGGCATCGTCGGCGAATCCGGCTCCGGCAAATCGACGCTTGGCCGCGCCTTAGTGCGGCTTCTGGAGCCGAGCGCCGGCAAGGTCATCTTCGACGGCCGCGACATCACACATCTGCCTGAGGCCGAGCTCCGGCCGCTGCGCCGCAATCTGCAGATGATCTTCCAGGATCCGATGTCGTCGCTCAACCCGCGCCGCACCATCTTCAGCATCATCGCAGCACCGCTCAAGCAGAACGGGCTTGGCGACAACCTCAGGGATCGTGTCGCGGAGGCGCTTCAGCGCGTCGGCCTGCCGCAAGGCTTCGCCAGCCGCTATCGTCATGAATTGTCGGGCGGCCAGCGCCAGCGCGTCGGCATTGCCCGCGCGCTGGCGCTGTCGCCGAAATTCGTGCTGGCCGACGAAATCGTCTCAGGCCTCGACGTGTCGACGCAGGCACAGATCCTGACACTGCTGGAAAAACTCGCCGCCGAAATGGGCCTGACCGTTGCCTTCATCAGCCATGACCTGTCGGTGATCCGGCGGCTCTGCCGGCAAGTGATCGTCATGCGCGAAGGCGCGATCGTCGAAGCCAGCGCGACCGACGCTTTGTTCGAGCAGCCGCAGCAGCCCTACACGCGCGATCTGCTCGCCGCCATTCCGCTGCCCGAGATCGATGATGCCTGGCTACTTCCCGCCGCAAAGGCGCCGGCATGAAACACAATCCTATTCGCACGCTAAAGAGCGGGCCTCGGGCGTGCGGCCGGCAAAATGTCCCGCGATGGAGGATGACTGACATGAAGAATGCAATCCGCTACGCAGTGCTCATCGCCACCGTGCTGGGAAGCATCGGCACCGCTTACGCCAGTTCCATTCCCGGCATGCGTGGCCACGACCACACCGGCGTCACCGTCCCCGACATGCAGCAGGCGGTCGATTTCTTCACAGAAGTGGTTGGCTGCAAGAAGGCGATGTCGTTCGGCCCGTTCGCCGACGACAAGGGCACATTCATGCAGGATCTGCTGGGCGTCGATCCCAAGGCGGTGATCGAGGAGATCACCCTGATCCGCTGCGGACACGGGTCGAACATCGAGCTGTTCAAATACACCGCGCCGGACCAGAAGGACCTGACGCCTCGCAACAGCGACATAGGCGGCTTCCATATCGCCTTCTATGTCGACGACATCGCCGCCGCAAAAGCCTATCTTGACGGCAAGGGCGTCAAGACGCGGATGGGACCGCTGCCGGTTACCGAAGGCCCGGCCGCCGGCCAGACCATCCTCTACTTCCAGGCGCCCTGGGGCTTGCAGTTGGAAGCGATCAGCTATCCCAATGGCATGGCCTATGAAAAAGATGCGGAGACGGTGCTGTGGAGCCCGAAGAACCCGGAAAAATAGCCCGGGGCGTCCCTGGCCTGCGCAAGCCGACTGCCGGCAAGCTGGGTTTCTGGGGCGGATTGTTTCAATCCTGAAACTTCAAGCTTGAATTAATCCGTCTCAGGCGTAAACTCGACAAACAGAAGCGAAGAGGAGATCGCACGATGAAAGTTGCGGTTCTCGGCGGCGGACCAGCCGGGCTCTACTTTGCCATCTCGCTGAAGCTCAGGGATGCCGCGCATGAGGTCACGGTGTTCGAGCGCAACCGTGCCGATGATACGTTTGGCTGGGGCGTCGTGCTGTCGGCCGAAACGCTGGAGAACCTGACCAAGAACGACCCGGTCAGCGCCGTCTGGATCCGCAAGCATTTCGCCTATTGGGACGATATCGCCGTCATCCATGATGGCGTGCGCACGGTCTCGACCGGTCACGGCTTTTGCGGCATTGGCCGCAAGCGGCTGCTCACGTTGCTGCAGCGGCGGGCGCGCGAACTCGGCGTCAAGCTGGTCTTCGAAACCGACATCGCCGATCCCAAGCCATATATGGAGACGCACGACCTGGTTGTCGCCGCCGACGGGTTGAACTCGAAAGCGCGGAGCGCCTTCGTCGACGTGTTCAAGCCCGATATCGACATTCGTAGATGCAAGTTCGTCTGGCTCGGCACCCACCAGAAATTCGACGACGCCTTCACCTTCATCTTCGAAAAGACCGAGCATGGCTGGGTGTGGGCGCATGCCTACCAGTTCGACAGCGATACCGCGACCTTCATCGTCGAATGCAGCGAGCAGACCTGGCAGCGCTTCGGCTTCGGCGCGATGTCGCAGCAGGAATCGATTGCCGTCTGCGAGCGCATCTTTGCCCGTCATCTCGGCGGCCACGCGCTGATGACCAACGCCAATCATATCCGCGGCTCGGCGTGGATTAATTTCCCGCGCGTCTTGTGCGAACGCTGGTCCTACAAGAACCTGGCGCTGATGGGCGACGCGGCGGCGAGCGCGCATTTCTCGATCGGTTCCGGCACCAAGCTGGCGCTGGAAAGCGCGGTGGCGCTGGCCGACTATCTCGAGTCCGAGCCAGACCTCGAGGCCGCCTTTAGCAAATATGAGGACGCCCGCCGCACCGAAGTGCTGAAGCTGCAGTCGGCGGCGCGCAATTCGCTCGAATGGTTCGAGGAGGTCGAGCGCTATCTTGGCCTCGATCCGGTGCAGTTCAACTATTCGCTGCTGACGCGTTCGCAACGCATCAGTCACGAGAATTTGCGGCTGCGCGATGCCGAATGGCTGGCCGGCGCCGAGGAGTGGTTCCAGCGCCAGGCCGGCGCCGGGGGCAACAATCTGCGTCGCGCGCCGATGTTCGCGCCGTTCCGGCTGCGCGGCATGGCGCTGCAGAACCGCGTCGTCGTCTCGCCGATGGCGCAGTACAAAGCGGTCGACGGCTGTCCGACCGATTGGCATTTCGCCCATTACGCCGAACGGGCCAAGGGCGGCGCCGGTCTCCTCTACATCGAGATGACCTGCGTCAGCGCGGAGGGCCGCATCACGCCTGGCTGCCCCGGTTTCTATGCGCCCGAGCATGAGGTCGCCTGGAAGCGGCTGGTCGAGTTCGTCCATGCCGAAACCGAGGCCAAGATCTGCGCCCAGATCGGCCATTCCGGTGCCAAGGGGTCGACCAGGCTCGGCTGGCAGGGAACCGACGTGCCGCTGCCCTTAGGCAATTGGCCCGTCATGGCAGCGTCTTCCGTGCCGTGGTCGCGGGAAAACCAGGTGCCTAAGGCGATGGACCGCGCCGACATGGATATGGTGCGCGACCAGTTTGTCGCTTCGGCCGAGATGGCGGCGCGCTGCGGCTTCGACATGCTCGAAATCCACGCCGCGCACGGCTATCTCCTGTCCTCCTTCATCACGCCCTTGACCAACCGGCGCACCGACTCCTATGGCGGCTCGCTGGAAAACCGCATGCGCTACCCCTTGGAAATCTTTCATGCGGTGCGCGCCGCGTGGCCGGCCGAGAAGCCGATCTCGATGCGCATCTCCGCCAATGACTGGCTGGGCATCGAAGGCGTGACGCCGGCCGATGCCGTAGAGATCGCGCGGCTGCTGCATGAGGCCGGCGTAGACATCTGCGACGTATCGGCCGGCCAGACTTCGGCCGTGGCAAGACCGGTCTATGGCCGCATGTTCCAGACGCCGTTTTCCGATCGCATCCGCAACGAGGTCGGCATGGCGACGATGGCGGTCGGCAATATCTATGAGCCGGACCACGTCAACTCGATCCTGATGGCGGGCCGCGCCGATCTCGTCGCACTGGCTAGGCCGCATCTTGCCGATCCGTATTGGACGCTGCACGCGGCCGTCATGCTTGGCGATCGCGGCGTCAAATGGCCGGATCCCTATCTGCCCGGCCGCGACCAGCTCTACCGGCTGGCCGAACGCGAAGCGGCAGCGGGGTTGAAAGTATGAGTGCCGCGGCGACGATTTCGGGGCGTCATGCGCTGGTCACCGGCGGCGGCTCCGGCGTCGGCCGCGCGATCGCGCTGGCGCTGGCCGGCGCGGGCGTTGACGTGACCATCTGCGGCCGGCGCGTGGAGCCGCTTGCCGAGGTCGCCGCGGAGAACAAGTCCATCTTCGCCATTGCCGCCGACGTCACCGACGAGACGTCGATGGCGTCGCTCTACGAGGCCGCGGAAGCGGCACGCGGAGCGTTCGACATCGTCGTTGCCAATGCCGGCATGTCCGGCAGTGCCCCGGCGCAGCGGACCTCGCTGGCAGACTGGCAGCGCACGCTCGACGTCAACTTGACCGGTACGTTCCTGACGGTGAAGCCGGCGTTGGCCGGCATGGCAGTGCGCAAGACTGGCCGTATCATCTTCGTCGCTTCCACCGCCGGACTGAAAGGCTATCCCTATGTCGCAGCTTACGTTGCCGCCAAGCATGGCGTCGTCGGCCTGATGCGGGCACTCGCCGTCGAGACCGCCAAGTCCGGCATAACAGTGAATGCCGTGTGCCCAGGGTTTGTCGAAACCGAGATGCTGGAGAGCACCGTCCAGCGCATCGTCCAAACGACCGGCCGCTCGTCCGAGCAGGCACGGACAAGCCTAGCCGCGACCAACCCGCAAGGCCGCTTCATCCAGCCGGAAGAAATTGCGGCCGCGGTACTTTATCTGTGTGGCGACGCCGCCCGGTCGATTACCGGGCAGACGATTTCGATCTCCGGAGGTGAGACATGGTAGCCGGTCCCCTGCCCGCCCCTTCCGGACCCGGCAAGGACCGCCTGCGGCTGTGGATACGCCTGCTGCGCGCCTCGCGCACCATCGAGGCCGAGCTGCGCGAACGACTGCGGCAAGAGTTCAACACAACGCTGCCACGCTTCGACGTGATGGCCGCGCTCTACCGCGCGCCGGAGGGCATGCTGATGAGCGATCTTTCGCGCTTCCTGCTGGTGTCCAACGGCAATGTCACCGGCATCATCGACCGGCTGGTCTCGGAAGGGTTGGTGATGCGGGCCCGACGCAATGGCGACCGCCGCACCTCGATGGTGCGGCTGACAGAAGAGGGATCGAAGATTTTCGCCGTGATCGCCGCCGCGCATGAGAAATGGGTCGGCGAGTTGCTGGGCAATGTGAGCGAGGATGAGGCGCGCCGGCTGACCGGCATGCTGACCTCCTTCCGCAGCAATTGGGAGGGACGGGAATGACGAAGCTGGCCGGCCGCAAGCCGAAGCATTTCCTCTGGCAGGTCGAAGGCAAGATCGCAAAGATCCGGCTCGATCGACCGGAGCGCAAGAACCCGCTGACCTTCGACAGCTATGCCGAATTGCGCGACATATTTCGCGACCTTGTCTACGCCGATGATGTCGATGCTGTGGTGGTCCTGCCCAATGGCGGCAATTTCTGCTCGGGCGGCGATGTCCACGAAATCATCGGCCCACTGGTCAAGATGGACATGAAGGCGCTGCTCGCCTTCACCCGCATGACGGGCGATTTCGTCAAGGCGATGCTGAATTGCGGCAAGCCGATTATTGCGGCGGTCGATGGCGTGGCGGTCGGCGCCGGCGCGATTATCGCCATGGCCTCCGATATCCGCATCGCCACGCCCCAGGCCAAGACAGCATTCCTGTTCACCCGCGTCGGCCTTGCCGGCTGCGACATGGGGGCCTGCGCGATCCTGCCGCGCATCATTGGCCAGGGCCGGGCCGCCGAGCTGCTCTATACCGGCCGCACGATGAGTGCCGAGGAAGGCGAGCGCTGGGGCTTCTACAACCGGCTGGTCGATACCGCAACGCTTGAGGCCGACGCGCTCGACATGGCCGCGCGCATCGTTTCCGGCCCGACCTTCGCCCATGGCATGACCAAGACGCAGCTGAACCAGGAATGGTCGATGGGTCTCGACCAGGCGATCGAAGCGGAAGCGCAGGCGCAGGCGATCTGCATGCAGACCCGCGATTTCGAGCGGGCGTACACGGCTTTCGTGGCCAAGGAGAAGCCGGTGTTCGAGGGAAATTGAGATGATCGCTTCCACGCTGGCGGGACAGCACCCCCCTCTGGCCTGCCGGCCATCTCCCCCTCAAGGGGGGAGATTGGATATCAGGCCCGCTTTCGCCAATCTCCAACATCGCAGGGAGAGCCGTGGCAGCGAAGCCGCCAATCTCCCCCCTAGAGGGGGAGATGTCCAGCAGGACAGAGGGGGGCGCCGTGGAGCGCCAGGGCCGGAGAATTGTGGAGGCAGCAATGCCTGACCGTTCCTTCCTCTCCTGGCCGTTCTTCGAGGATCGCCACCGCGATCTGGCGGAGCGGCTGGAGGCATGGTGCGCCAAGAACCTGCCGGTTGCGCATGACGATGTCGACGCCGCCTGTCGCGAGCTGGTGGCCAAGCTCGGTAAGGACGGCTGGCTAAAGCCGACGGCGCTCGATACCGACAACCCTGCAGCACTCGACGTGCGCACGCTCTGCCTCACGCGCGAGACGCTGGCCCGGCATGACGGGCTGGCCGATTTCGCCTTCGCCATGCAAGGGCTCGGCACCGGCGCACTCAGCCTGTTCGGCTCGCCCGACCAGCAGCATTGGCTGGCTAAGACACGGGCCGGTAAGGCGATTTCGGCTTTCGCGCTGTCGGAGCCGCGCTCGGGCTCGGACGTCGCCAATATGGAAATGACGGCCACGCGTGACCGCGACAGCTATCTCTTGTCCGGCGAAAAGACCTGGATCTCCAACGGCGGTATCGCTGACTTTTATGCTGTCTTTGCCCGCACCGGCGAAGCGCCCGGCGCCAAGGGGCTATCCGCCTTTGTCGTGCCTTCCGAAACCGAGGGGCTGATCGTTGCCGAGCGGCTGGAGGTGATCGCGCCGCACCCGCTCGCCCGGCTGTCCTTCGACAATGCACGCATTCCAGCCTCGGCGCTGATCGGCAAACCCGGTGACGGTTTTCGCATCGCCATGTCCGTGCTCGACGTGTTCCGTTCGACCGTCGGCGCAGCGGCGCTCGGCTTTGCCCGGCGCGCGCTGGACGAAAGCATCACAAGAGTGGCCGAGCGCAGGCTGTTCGGTGCGCCGATGGCCGAGCTGCAGATGGTGCAGGGCCACATCGCCGACATGGCGCTGGATGTCGATGCCGCCGCGTTGCTGGTCTATCGTGCCGCCTGGACCAAGGACATGGGCGCGGCTCGGGTTACCCGCGAAGCCGCCATGGCCAAGCTGTTCGCTACCGACAAAGCGCAGGAGGTGATCGACAAGGCTGTGCAGCTGCATGGCGGCGACGGCGTCCGCAAGGGCCATATCGTCGAAAGCCTGTATCGCGAGATCCGGGCGCTGCGCATCTACGAGGGAGCGTCCGACGTGCAGAAGGTGGTGATTGCACGGCAAGTGATGGGAGCGGCCTGAGACAGGAGTTTGCGTGAAAATTATTGTCTTCGAGTTTTGAGCGACCGGATTTGAGCATTGGGAGGTTTTGACATGCACACCATCCTGCAGCCGGAAGGCTGGGCGAAACCCGTCGGCTACGCCAATGGCGTCGCCGCGCGTGGGCAGCTTGTCTTCGTCGGCGGGCAGGTCGGCTGGAACGGACAGGGCCGCTTCGAGACCGATGATCTTGTCGGCCAGGTGCGGCAGACGCTGGCCAATATTGTTGCTGTGCTCGCCGAGGCCGACGCCAAGCCGGAACATATCACCTCGATGACCTGGTACTTTACCGACAAGGCGGAATATTTGGCCAATCTCAAGGGGATCGGAGAGGTCTATCGCGAGGTGATCGGCCGGCATTTCCCGGCGATGGCCGCCATGCAGGTGATGGCGCTGGTCGAGGATCGCGCCAAGGTTGAGATCCAGGCCACGGCGGTTATTCCGGAGTGACGGCAACACGTGGCAATTTTTTAAGCTTAAAACTTTCGCCTTGAAAAGCGCGGTACTTTGGATAGCATCCAATGTCTTGCGACTGCCGTGCCGGGAGGGCTTTCCGGCAGTCCCGTCACTTGGCGCATCAAAACCGTGCGGGGCCAAACCCGTCCGATCACAACCAGAGGGAACGAAAATGAACTTCACCCGTCGCAACCTGCTGCTTCTTGCTGCTGCCATCGGCATCGCTGGCGGCCCGGCCTACGCCGAAGGCACGCTGAATGTCGGCGCCTATCCGACCAATCCGCCTTTTGAATACAAGAACGAGAGCGGCACGTTCGAGGGTTTCGAAGTCGACATCATCAATGAGGCGGCAAAGCGTATCGGCATGACCACTGATATCGCCGATCTCGGTTTCCAGGCGCTGTTCGCCGCCACCACCTCGAAGCGCATCGACGTCGCCATCTCGTCGATCACCATCACGCCGGAGCGGCTGAAGTCTCAGTCGTTCACGCAGCCCTACTATGATTCCGACATGGGCATCGCCGCGAAGGCCGACAGCCCGATCAAGGCCGAGGCCGACCTCAAGGGCAAGATCGTCGGCGTGCTGTCCGGCTCGACCGGCGAAGCCTGGGTCACGGCCCACCAGGAAGCGGACGGGTTCAGTGACGTCAAGGGCTACGACACGCAGCAGAATTTGCTGCTCGATCTCAGCTCCGGCCGCGTCGATGCGGCGGTCAGCGATATTCCGGGCCTGGAATATTCTTTCACCAGGATGAAGGATCTCGCCGTAAAAGAGCGCATCAAGACCGGCGAGCAGTACGGTCTGATGATGACCAAAGACCACCCGCTGCTCGGCAAGCTGAACGACGCGCTGACCGCGATGAAGAAGGACGGCACGCTGGCCGCGATCCACAAGAAGTGGTTCGGCAGCGACGCACCTGCCGATTCCTCGACCGTCAAGGAAATGCCTATGCCGAAGGCCTGAGCGGCAGTTCGCGCTTAAATGTCGTGCCGGCTTTCGATGCCGGCACGATGTCGGATTTCGGGCTCGGGCTCGAGCGTCGCGGGACGCCAAACGTTTCGGAAATGCTGCGATGTCGCTGCTGGACACCTTCTTCAACGCCGACGTCATGGTCTCCAGCCTGCCGGCGCTGCTGCGCGGTTTCCTGAACACCCTGCTGCTCGGAATCATGAGCATCGGCATCGGTATTCCCGTCGGCCTCGCGATCAGCCTGGTGCGGCTCTATGCGCCAAAGCCGCTTCGGCTGCTGGCTGTCGGCTACATTGACATTTTCCGGGCGATGCCGGTGCTGGTCGTGCTGATCCTGATCTACTATGCGCTGCCGTTCCTCGGTATTCGCCTGTCATCGTGGACGTCCGCGGTGATGGCCTTCGCCATCATCATGGCGGCCTATTCGGCCGAGGTGTTCCGCTCCGGTATAGAGAGCATTCCGCGCGGCCAGTTCGAGGCGGCGCAGGCGCTCGGCCTGCCGTTCTTGCTGACCTTGCGCAAGGTAGTGCTGCCGCAGGCGATCCGCGTCGTCATTCCGCCAATGACCAGCAATTGCGTTTCGATGTTCAAGGATACTTCGCTCGCTTCCACCGTGGCGCTGCCCGAACTGCTGAAGGAAGCGACCAACGCGCAATCGCTCTATGCCAATCCTTCACCGCTGATCGGCGCGGCGCTGGTCTATCTCATCTTTCTCTGGCCGATGGTCCGTCTCGTCAGCCTCCTTGAACGCCGCTTTCAAACCGAAAAGACCCGCTGAATCTGTCAGCGCACCTCGCAGGAGACGACCTTGAACCAGCATCAGATTTCGAAAACCGGCGATGCCGCAGCTTTCCCGGTCGAGACGATCCGCGCCATGTTTCCCGCCTTGCAGCAAGCCGGGGACTTCGTCTTCATGGACAATGCCGCCGGCGCGCAGATCCCGCAAAGCGTGCTCGATGCGGTCACCAACCATTTGGTCGCGCATAATGTGCAGCGCGGCGGCCGCTATGGCCGCAGCGTCACCGTCGACCAAGCCGTCGCCGGCGCTCGCGAAAGCGTGGCCTTGCTGATCAACGCCACCGACCCGGCGGAGATCTGTTTCGGCATGAACGCCACTTCGTTCATCCGCCTGGTCAGCCTCGGCATCGGCCAGATGCTTTCCGAGCGCCCAAACGGGGAGCGTGACGAGATCGTCATCACCGACATGGATCACGATGCCAATATCGCGACGTGGCTGGCGCTGGCGCCCGCCGGCGCCAAGTTCAAATGGTGGCGGATGCGCGAGGACGGCAATCTGCATGTCGACGATTTGCGCCCGCTGGTCTCAGAGCACACCCGGCTCGTCGCCTGCACGGTAACGGCGCATTCGATCGGCTCGATTGTCGACGTTGCCTCCGTGGCTGGGATTGCGCATGCGGCAGGCGCCGAAGTGTTCCTCGACTGCGTGCATTTTGGGCCGCACGGGTTGATCGATGTGCAGGCCTGGGATTGCGACTATCTGGTCTGCTCCGGCTACAAGAATTTCTCGCCGCATATGGGCTTCCTGTGGGGCCGCTTCGAAACTCTGAAGCGCCTGCCGACCTTCCGCGAAGATTTCATCCCCGACGAGCCGCCCTACAAGATCGAGGCCGGTACCTTCATTTACGAGAACGTCTCCGGCATGGATGCCGCGGTGCGCTACCTCGAATCGATCGGCCGCAATTTCTTGTCAGAGAATAACCGGTCGCGCCGCGACAACATCGTCGCCGGCATGAATGCCATCCGCGACTACGAACAGGTGCTGGCGCGCGAAATGCTGGCGGTGCTCAAAGATTGCGGCGCGACGATCTACGGCGTGGCCGAAGAGGCACGCCTCAGCGAGCGCGTGCCGACCTTCTGCTTCAATGTCGGCACGCTGTCGCCGCAGAGGATCGTCGAGGAAATGGCCGAGATGCAGATCGGCATTCGCGACGGCCACATGTATGCGCCGCGTCTGATGAAGCGGCTCAACCTCAGCATGGACAGCGGCGCCGTGCGCGCCTCGCTGGTGCATTACAATACGATCGAGGAAGTCCGGCGCTTCGGCGAGGCGCTGCGCACCATCATCGCCCGGCTGTCCTGATCGGACTGGGCGGCGGCGCCGGCGCGATCCTCGTGAAGCGCAAAGGCGGTCGCACCCGGGTTCTCCAAGCCGGGGCGCAATTGCATGCTTGGGATCAAGTAATCGCCGCCATTCTGCTGCCGATAACGAATGGGCCGGATTGTCTCGAGCGTTCGCATCCTTTCGCGCAGTCGCTCCGCGACAGGCTCGAAATCCGCCTCCCCGAAACGGTCCACCCTGTAAACCACGAACGGCGGAAGCACGTCGTAGCCCGGATAGTATAGAATCCCGTGATTGATCGGGAACAGCAGGTCGTCGATCGGGCCGTTGACGCCGCGGGCGGAATAATGCTCCTCCCAGCCGCCGGTGGTCACGATCAGCATTGCGCGCTTGCCGGCGAGCGTTCCCTCACCAAAGCGGTCACCCCACCGCTTGTCGCTGTGCTCGCCAACGCCATAGGCGAAGCCGTAGGCGTACACGCGATCGACCCAGCCCTTGAGGATCGCCGGCATGGCGTACCACCACAGCGGGAACTGGAGGATCAGGGTATCGGCCCATAGCAGCTTGTCGATCTCCACTTTGACGTCTTCGGTCAGAGTGCCGCTCGCAAAAGCTTTTTTGGAGGCGCCGGCCGGCAGGAAGCGTGCTTCAGGCGGCCACGACGGAAAGTCGGCACGGTCTACCTCGGCTTTCCAGCCATCGGCGTAGAGGTCAGACACCCGCACCTCATGGCCTTGGGCCTCAAGTTCCCCGATGGCGACGTCACGCAGTGCGCCGTTGAGCGAACGCGGTTCAGGATGAGCAAAAACAAGCAGGACTTTCATGGGTCTACTCCGAAGAAGGACGATAGACACCAAAGGTAGCCAGCTGTGGGCTGATCCACTATATGTAGGAAATGTATAAGATAATGCCGAATAATGGATAGATCGGACGTCACCCTTGAGCGCATGCGCACCTTCGTTCGCGTCGCCGAGCGCGGCAGCCTCTCGGCGGTGGCGCGCGAGCTCGGAGTTGGGCAGTCGACGGTCACACGGCATTTGCGAGAACTCGAGGAGGCCGTCGGAGTGCCCTTGCTCAGCAGGACCACCCGGCGCGTCACGATGACCGATGAAGGCAGCCGTTACTATGCCGACAGCGTCCAGATCCTGCGCCTCGTCGAGCAGGCCGGCGATGAGGCGCGGGGCACGCGCGGCGCGTCAGCCGGCACGATCCGGATATCCTGCACGGCGGCGCTCGGGGTCTTACATGTCAGCCGGCTGATCTTCGCCTTTCAGGACCGCTATCCCTACATCGGCATCGATCTCAGCCTTACCGACGAGCGCATCAACCTTGTGCGGGAGGGCGTCGACATCGCGCTTCGCCTCGGCCCGCTCACCGACAGCTCAATGAAACTGCGGGCGCTCGGGCAATCCCGGCGTCTGCTGGTGGCGGCGCCGGCCTATCTGGCGGCGCGGGGCAGACCGGCTGTCCCGCAGGATCTGCCTGGCCATGAAGGCATCCGGATGTCGAACATCGCGGGAAGCGACACGCTCACCTTGCAGGGGCCGGGCGACGAGACCTTTGCGGTGCCCTTTGGCGGCAGATTTCTGGTCGACCATGGGCTTGCTGCGCGCGAAGCCCTTGTCGCCGGACGCGGCATCGCACCCGCCCACCACTGGCTTGTCGATGATCTTCTGGCGGCCGACCGGCTGGAAGTGGTCCTGCCGGGCTATTTTCCGCCTCCCGTCCCGCTGAGCATGCTAATCGTTCCGGAGCGTGCGGGCATTGCCCGGGTGCGGCTGCTGGTCGACTTTCTCGCCGAGCAGATCTCCGGCATTCCGGGGATCGAGAAGCGGTAGCCGGCCGGCAAACCTCGCCGGATCAGGCGGCCTTCTTCTTGGCCAACCGTGCCTTGATGCTGGCAACGTCGGCACGCGGCGTCGCCGCGAACAGCGTCCTGGTGTAGCTGTGCTTGGGGTCGGCGAAGACCTCGTCGCGCGAGCCGTATTCGACCGCTTCGCCGAAGTACATTACCATCACGTCGTCGGCGATGTAGCGCACCACCGACAGGTCGTGGCTGATGAAAACATAGGTTAGCTGAAACTCGTCCTGCAGGTCGGCGAGCAGGTTCAGCACCTGCGCCTGCACCGAAAGATCAAGTGCCGAGACCGGCTCGTCCAGCACCAGAAGGCTGGGGTTGAGCATCAGCGCGCGGGCGATGGCGATCCGCTGGCGCTGGCCGCCCGAAAACATATGCGGGTAGCGATTAAAGTGCTCGGGGCCGAGACCGACCTTCTTTAGCATCTTCATGGCAAGATCGCGCCGCTCGTCGGCCGTGCTGTCGGTATTGATGAGCAGCGGCTCGCCAAGCACGTCGCCGATCTTCTGGCGTGGATTGAGCGAACCATAAGGGTTCTGGAAGACGATCTGGACCTTGCGGCGCATTTCCTTCGACAGGCCGTTCCTGCCGATGTCTACCTTCTTGCCGTCGATGAAAAGCTCGCCGGAGGTCGCCGGGTCGATCAGGGTGATGATGCGGGCGAGTGTTGACTTGCCGCAGCCGCTCTCGCCGACGATGGCCAGCGTCTTGCCCTTGTCGACGCTGAACGAAACACCCTTGACCGCATGAACCGTACGGGAGGGGCGGAAAAGCCCGCCACCGACATGATAGTCGCGCACGATGTTCTTGCCTTCGACTACGGTCACGCTCATGAGGCGGTTCCTCCTGCGGACCGGGCTGCGACTACAGATGGGGCCGGCTCAAACAGCATGTCGGAAACAGTAGGCAACCGGTCGCCGACGGCGTTTTCGGGCAGTGCCGACAGGAGCGCGCGCGTGTAGTTGCTCTTGGGGGACTCGAACAGCGACAGCACGTCGGCCTCTTCCATCTTGCGGCCCTTGTACTGGACGATGACACGGTCGGCGGTCTCGGCAACCACCCCCATATTGTGGGTGATCATGATCAGGCCCATGCCATATTTGGCCTGCAGGCCGACCAGCAGATCGAGGATCTGCTTCTGGATGGTGACGTCGAGCGCCGTGGTTGGCTCGTCGGCGATCAAAAGCTTGGGATTGCAGGCGATGGCGATGGCGATCATGACGCGCTGACACTGACCACCCGACATCTGGTGCGGGAAGGAGCCCAGCCGTTCCTCGGGGTCGGCGATGCCGACCAACTTCATCAATTCGATGGCACGCGCCCGGCGCTGGGCGCGGTCCATGCCCATATGGAAGCGCAGCACCTCCTCGATCTGGAAGCCGACGGTGAAGCACGGGTTGAGGCTGGCGACCGGCTCCTGGAAGATCATCGAAATGTCCTTGCCGACGATCTTGCGCCGCTCGGATGGGCCGAGCTTGAGCAGGTCGATGCCGTCGAAGGCCATGCGGTCGGCCCTCACCGTCGCGGTGTTGGGCAAAAGCCCCATCACCGCCAGCATCGCCACCGACTTGCCCGAACCGGATTCGCCGACGATCGCCAGCACCTCGCGCGGTTCGACCGACAGGTCGATGCCTTGTACCGCCATGAATGGTCCAGCGGCGGTGTCGAAGGAAACGGTCAGGTTCTTGATCTCGAGAAGAGGCATTGGATTATGACCTCTTCAGCTTGGGATCGAAAGCATCGCGCAAGCCATCGCCGATCAGATTGATGGCAAGCACAGTGATCAGAATAGCAAGGCCGGGGAAGGTCACCACCCAAGGCGCGCGCAGGATGAACTCGCGCGCCGAGGCGAGCATCGTGCCCCATTCCGGCGTCGGCGGCTGCGCACCGACACCGAGGAAGCCGAGCGCCGCAGCCTCGAGAATAGCGTTGGAGAAGGACAACGTCGCCTGCACGATCAGCGGTGCCAGGCAGTTCGGCAGGATCGTCCTCACCATCAAGCGAAGATGACCGGCACCAGCCACCTTGGCGGAGATGACATATTCGCGGTTCTTTTCGGCCATCACGGCGGCGCGGGTGAGGCGCGCAAAATGCGGCTGCAGCACCAGCGCGATCGCCAGCATGGCATTGAAAAGGCCGGGGCCAAGGATCGCCACCAGCACCAGCGCCAGAAGCAGCGACGGGAAGGCCAGGATGATATCCATGATGCGCATGATCAGCGTGTCGACCCAGCCGCGGAAATAGCCGGCGAGCACGCCAAGCACGATGCCGCTGGTGAGCGAGAAGACAACGACCACCAGGCCGATGAACAGCGAGAAACGCGCCCCGAAGATCAACCGTGAAAGCATGTCGCGGCCGACCGCGTCGGTGCCGAGCAGGAACATCGATTTGCCGCCTTCCTGCCAGGCAGGGGGTGCCAGCAGCGCATCGCGAAACTGCTCGTCGGGCGAATGTGGGGCGACGAACGGCGCAAAGATCGCCACCAGCACCAGCGCCGAAAACACGACAAGGCCGATGACCGCGCCGGTGTTCATCGAGAAGTAGTGCCAGAACTCGGCGAAAGCCCGTTGCCTGCCGCCTGTCGGGATGGAGGCGGCGGTAGCTTCGGCGGCGGATTCGTCGGTCATCTCACTGCACCCGGATGCGCGGATTGATGACGGCGTAGAGCACGTCGACGATCAGGTTCACCGCCATGACGATCAGCGCGATGATCAGCAATCCGCTCTGGACGACGACATAGTCGCGCTTGCCGATGGCATCGATCATCCATTTGCCGATGCCCGGCCAGGAAAAAATGGTCTCGGTCAGAATGGCGCCCGCCATCAAGGTGCCGACCTGCAGTCCAATGGTGGTGACTACCGGGATCAGCGCGTTGCGAAAAGCGTGCAGACCGATGACGCGGCGCGGCGCCAGGCCCTTGGCGCGCGCGGTGCGGACATAGTCCTCGCCCAGCACCTCGAGCATCGCCGAGCGCGTCTGGCGCGCTATGACGGCAAGCGGGATCGTCGCCAGCACGATCGACGGCAGGATCAAATGGCTGACGGCAGATTTGAAAGCGCCGCTCCTGCCGGAGATCAGGCTGTCGATGAGCATGAACCCGGTCGTCGGCCTGAAGAAATACTGCAGGCCGATACGGCCGGAAACCGGCGTCCAGCCGAGATAGCCGGAGAAGAAGATAATGAGCAGCAGCCCCCACCAGAAGATCGGCATCGAATAGCCGGTCAGGGCGACACCCATCGTCGCCTGGTCGAACCAGGAGCCGCGCTTGACCGCGGCGAAAATGCCGGCGGGGATGCCAAGCAGGACGGCGATGATCAACGCCACCGTCGCCAGTTCCAGCGTGGCCGGAAACAGCGCCTGGAATTCGCCGAGCACTGGCCGCTTAGTGGCAATGGATATGCCGAAATCGCCGGTCAGAACCCTGCCGATATATTCCAGGTATTGGATGACATAGGGCCGGTTGTAGCCAAACTGCTCGATGAGCTGGGCGTAGCGCTCGGGGCTGACGCCGCGCTCGCCCGCCAGGGCCAGGATAGGATCGCCGGGCAGAAGCCGGACGAAAGCGAACGCCGCCAGCGATATGCCGAACACGGTCGGGATGATCAAAGCGAGCTTGTGGAGGAGATAACGGAGCATCTTGCTTCATAGAACGGCGGCGCGGGAAGTCCAGCGCCGCCGTTCAATTTCTCAGGACTTATTCGGTGGCGTCGACGCCGTCAAACCGATGAATGCCGAGCGGGTCCATAACGAAGCCCGACACCTTCTTGTTCATCGGCATGAAGACCTTGGAGTGGGCGATGGTCAGCCACGGAGCCTCACGCTTGAACACCACCTGAGCTTCCTCGTAGATCTTGGTGCGCTCAGCGACGTCCGTCGTCGCCTTGCCTTTTTTCAGCAGGGCTTCGAATTCCTGGTTGCACCAGATCGCATAATTGGACTGGCCGATGGCATCGCAACCGAGCAGGAAAAAGAAGTTGTCCGGATCGCCATTGTCACCGGTCCACCCCAGTTGGAAGGCGCCATCGCGATCCTTAGCCTTGCCGCGCTGGCGATACTCGGTCCATTCGTAACTGACGATCTCCGCCTTGACCCCGACGGCGGCATAGTCGGCCTGGATCAACTCGGCGACGCGCTGGGCGTTCGGGTTGTAGGGGCGGCTGACCGGCATAGCCCAGATCTTCATCGACAGATCCTTGACGCCTGCATCGGCCAGCATCTTCTTGGCCGCCTCCGGATCATAGGGATCGTCCTTGATGTCCTTGTTATAGGACCACATGGTCGGCGGGATCGGGTTGATGGCCGGCGCACCGGCGCCCTGATAGACCGCGTCGATGATCGCCTTCTTGTTTACCGCCATGTTGAGGGCCTTGCGGACCTCGACCTTGTCGAAGGGCGGCTGCGTCGTGTTGTAAGCCATGTAGCCGATGTTCAGGCCTTCCTGCTCGTCGACCTTGAGGTTCGCGTCGGCCTGCAGTCCGGCAATGTCGGCCGGCGCCGGGTATGACATGATATCGCATTCGCCCGCCTTCAGCTTCTGCGCGCGCACGGCGGGGTCGGGCGTGATGGCGAAGATCAGATCATCGATCTTCTGGCGGCCGCCATAGTAGCCGTCCCATGCTGCATAGCGCACGACCGCATCGACCTGATAGTCGACGAACTGGAACGGACCAGTGCCGACCGGCTTCTGGGTGAACTGCTGCCTGGTGCCGGCCTTGTCGAGCTGGTCGGCATATTCCTTGGAAACGATCGAGGCGAAATCCATGCCGAGGTCCGGCAGGAAGGCGACTTCAGGCTTGTTCAGCACGAATTTCACCGTCAGGTCGTCGACCTTGACGATTTCCTTCAGGAGATCGGGGAAGCCCATGCCGGTGAAATATTCCCAGCCGGTGCCTTCCAGATAGCTGTACCACGGGCTTTCTTTCTTCCACTGGCGTTCGAAGGAAAAGATCACGTCGTCGGCGTTGAGGTCGCGCGTCGGCGTGAAATAATCGGTCGTCTGGAATTTCACACCCGGGCGAAGCTTGAAGGTGTATTCGAGACCGTCATCGGAAACCGTCCAGCTCTCGGCCAGGCCGGGCGAGATGGTGGTCTTGCCATGCTCGAACTCGACCAGGCGCGAATAGATGGTGCGCGACGAGGCATCGAAGTCGTTGCCGCCGCTCCATGGCGACGGGTCGAAGCCGGCCGGCGATGCCTCCGAGCAATAGACCAGTTGTTTTGCATTGGCCACGCCGCCGAGGACGCTTGCAGCCAGCAACGCGGCTGCAAAAGTCAGTTTCTTTTTCATTGAGCACTCCCTGATGTTCTTCCAAGCCCCTCTGTCAGGCTCGCGAAGGCCGCATATAAGCACCGTTTTTCTAGCTTTGGAACTGCTTGTTTGCCTAACCCACGGGAAGCAGAAAAAAATTCCGGCATGCGGCGAATTGTGGAAAAAACCAGCCGAATCCGCAGATCACGACATTATTAGCGACTTCAATTTTTTGTTGATCGGCAATGCCGCCAATCGGGGAATCGAGCCGTCCGGTTCAAGCGATGCGCGTCCGAAAACCGGTCCCGGCCAAGAGGTTTGACGGCAAGTCTTACCGCACTCCAGGTAGCGAGGCTTGCACGGCCGCTTGTGGCAATACATAGATAGATGGGCAGCGTGCCGGATTTTCCCAGGTTCCGGACATTGCGGCAAGCGTGGGATATCTTTGTTGATCAGGGTGGTGGTGGCGCGCAAGCATGCCGAAACAATAAGAACGATTGAGGGAGCGACAGGTGGCAAAACCGGCAAAGACAACCAACGCGGCGAAAGCAAAGGCCGAGGCAACATCGAAAGCGGTCAAGTCAAAAGCGGCCGCCGCCAAGCCGACGGCTACCGCGAAGGCAAGCGCGAAGCCGGCGGCGAAGACCACGGCTGGAACGGCTGCTAAACCGGCAACCGGCAAGACTGCGCCTGCTGCAAACTCTGCCGCCAAGCCGGCGGCGAAGGCAGTGCCGACAGCGCCACGACCGCCGGCAGGTCCGGCCAAGAGATTACCGAGGGCGATCACCGCACTGGCCGCTGGCCTGCCTGAAAAACCGTGGCTCCAGAGTTACCCAAAGATCGTGCCGGCCGAGATTGGCGACCTGCCCTCCAGCTCGATCGGCGACTTTCTCGTCGCCGTGTGCAAGCAGTTTGCGAATCGGCCGGCCTTCGTCTGCATGGGCAAATCGATCACCTATGCCGACCTCGAGCGACAGTCGGCCGCCTTCGGCGCCTATCTGCAATCAACGGGGCTGCAGAAGGGCGCGCGCGTCGCCCTGATGATGCCGAATGTGCTGCAATATCCGGTGGCGATTATGGCAGTGCTTCGCGCCGGCTATGTCGTGGTCAACATCAATCCGCTCTACACGCCGCGCGAGCTGGAGCACCAGCTCAAGGATTCCGGCGCTCAAGCCATTGTCATCCTCGAAAATTTTGCCTGTACCCTGCAGGCGGTGATCGCCAGGACCGCGGTCAAGCATGTCGTGGTCGCCTCGATGGGCGACATGCTCGGCGGGCTCAAGGGAACGATCGTCAACTTCGTTGTACGCCGCGTCAAGAAGATGGTGCCGGCATGGTCGCTGCCCGGCCATGTCAAGTTCAACGCCGCGCTGAAGGCCGGCACCGGCATGGCCTTCAGGCCCGCAAAGGTCGCGGCCGACGACATCGCCTTCCTGCAATACACTGGCGGCACGACCGGCATCTCCAAGGGCGCGATGCTTTTGCACTGCAACATTTTGGCGAACGTCGCGCAGAACGCGCTGTGGGCCGAAGACGCTTTTACCGTCAAGCCGAAGCCAGCGCATCTGAACTTCCTCTGCGCGCTGCCGCTCTATCACATTTTTGCGCTGACGGCGAACGTGCTGGTAGGCATGCAGCAAGGCGCGCAGAATGTCCTCATCCCCAATCCGCGCGACATTCCCGGCTTTGTCAAGGAGCTGCAGAAATACCCGATCCACATCTTTCCGGGCCTCAACACGCTGTTCAATGCGCTGCTCAATAATGAGGATTTTCGCAAGCTCGATTTCAAGCCGCTGATCCTGACGCTGGGTGGCGGCATGCCGGTGCAGAGGGCCATCGCCGAACGCTGGAAGGCGCTGACCGGCTGCCCGATCAGCGAGGCCTACGGGCTCACCGAGACCTCGCCGGGGGCAACCATCAACAAATTCAGCGACGGCGTTTACACCGGCACGATCGGCCTGCCGCTGCCCTCGACCGAGATCGCCATCCGCGACGACGACGGCAACAATTTGCCGCTCGGCGAAGTCGGCGAAATCTGCATCCGCGGACCGCAGGTGATGGCCGGCTACTGGAACCGGCCGGACGAGACCGCCAAGGTGATGACCGAGGACGGCTTCTTCAAATCGGGCGACATGGGCTTCATGGACGAGCTTGGCTACACCAAGATCGTCGACCGCAAGAAGGACATGATCCTGGTTTCCGGCTTCAACGTCTATCCGAACGAACTCGAGGAAGTGGTGGCGCAGCATCCAGGCGTACTCGAAGTGGCGGCGATCGGCGTGCCGGACGAGCATTCGGGTGAAGTGCCGAAGCTGTTCGTCGTCAAGAAGGACCCGGCACTGACCGCCGACATGCTGACGGCTTATTGCCGCGAGAACCTGACCGGCTACAAGCGTCCCAGGTATATTGAGTTCCGCACCGAGCTGCCGAAGACACCGGTCGGCAAGATCCTGCGACGGGCGTTGCGGGGCTAGGCGCAGCTTGAGCGATTGCATCGCCGGCGCCAACGCCGTGAGTATAGGTTCGCGCCCAGACCCGGCAGAGTTCATCCGGGCGAACATGCGGATCGCCCCCGTGCCCGCGCTTCCCGAAATTCGGCTTTACACCGCCCATCCGGGAAGCGGGCTCAGGCGGCTTCTCGAATGGAACCAACATGCGACCGAAAAAGACGGACCTGAACCGGAGCCACCGTACTGGGCCTATGTCTGGGCCGGCGGCGCGGTGCTCGCCCGCTACATATTCGACCGGCCGGAGACCGTGGCCGGCCGTCGCGTACTCGACCTCGGCGCCGGTTCGGGTCTCGTCGGCATTGCAGCGGCAAAAGCCGGGGCAAGCGCGGTCGTCGCGGCCGAGATCGATCGCAATGGTGTGGTTGCGCTCGGCCTCAACGCGACTGCGAACGGCGTCGCTATCATGATCATTGGCGAAGACATCACCAGCGGTCCGCCGCCACCGGTGGATGTCGTGGTGGTCGGCGACCTGTTTTACGCCCATGATCTTGCCGGCCGGGCCCTTTCTTTCCTCGACCGCTGCCTTGCAGCCGGCATCGCCGTGCTGATCGGCGATCCGGGCCGCGCCTATCTGCCCCGCTCGCGGCTTCGCCTGCTGGCCGAATACGAGGTGCCGGATGTCGGCGAAGGCAGGAATGCGGCGATGAAACCGAGCGGCGTGTTCTCGTTCGGACCAGCTAGCTGCGAGTCTAGACTGTCTCGCTGACCCGCGCCGCAAGAAAATCGGGCAGATCGGCCACCGAATCCAGGATGACGTCGGCGATCTGGGACAGCGATTCACGTGTGCCGGTGCCGGACAGTACGCCAATCGCCAGGCCGCAGCCGCCGGCGCGCGCCATCTCCAGATCGTGACGATTGTCGCCGACCATTGCGATCGTCGCCGGCCTGAGCCCTGTCAGATCCGAAAAGGCAAGGATCGTATCCGGCGCCGGTTTTGGATTGGCCACCGCGTCGTAACCATAGGCGGCTTCGAAAAGCTGCGCGACGCCCAGCGTGACCAAGGTTTTTTCCGCGCCGCTGGTCGAGTCGTTGGTGGCGACGCCAAGCCGGTAGGATTTTCTGTGAAGCAGCCCAAGCGTCTCGACCACACCCGGCAGCGCCACGGCCATCGCCGATCCTTGCGCCGAAGTGATGGCATTGAAACGGGCGACGGCAAGCATCTGGTCCTCGTCGGACAGTCGCGGAAACCACAGCTCGACGACGTCCATGTTGGTGCCGGAGGCAAAAATTGAATCCGGCTTGAAGCGCTTGGTGGCGAAGTCGAAGCCCGCCGCCGCAAGCAGCCTGTCTGCTTTCCACCGATCGCCTTCGGCCGCATCCATCGCCATGAAGTCGGCGATGCCCAGCCATGTCGCGTTGAAATCTACGAGCGTGCCGTCCTTGTCGAACAATATTCCCTTGATGTCCGCCAAGCTTTTCACTCCAGGCCGCGCAAGCGGTGAATGTATTCCACCAGTCCGGCAGTCGAGGCATCCCGCTTTGCGGCGTTCTCCTTGCCTTCAACGACGGGCAGCAGCCCGGTCGCCAGTTCCTTGCCGAGTTCGACGCCCCATTGGTCGAAGGAGTTGATGTTGAACAGCGTGCCTTCGACAAAGACGCGGTGTTCGTAAAGCGCAATCAGCCGTCCGAATGTATGCGGGTCGAGCTTTCTGTAGAGAATCGTCACCGAGGGGCGGTCGCCGGAGAAGACGCGGTGCGGAGCAATCCTGTCGACATCGGCGGGCTTCATGCCTTTCGCCAGCATCTGCGCTCGGGCTTCCTCAAGCGTGCGGCCCTTCATGAAGGCTTCCGACTGCGCCAGGCAATTGGCAAGCAGAAGGTCGTGGTGATGCTTCAGTTCCGGCTCGTGGCCGACGGCAGCGGCAAGGAATTCGACCGGAATGAAATCGGTGCCCTGATGCAGAAGTTGGAAGAAGGCATGCTGGCCATTGGTGCCGGGCTCGCCCCAGACCAGCGGGCCGGTCGGCGTCGTTACAGCGCCGCCTTCCAGGGTGACGCTCTTGCCGTTCGATTCCATGTCGAGCTGCTGCAGATAGGCCGGCAGCCTGGACAGACGCTGATCGTAGGGGATGACGGCGCGAGCGGGGTATTTGCAGATCACGCGGTGCCACCAGCCAATCAGCCCCATCAGCGCCGGCAGGTTCTTCGCCAGCGGCGCGGTGCGGAAATGCTCGTCCATCTCATGGGCGCCGTCGAGAAAGGCGCGAAAATCCTTCGGGCCGATGGCGATCATCACTGGCAGACCGATCGCACCCCAGACGGAATAGCGGCCGCCGACCCAGTCCCAGAAGCCGAAGACGCGATCGGGCGCGATGCCGAATTTGGCGACCAGGTCGAGCGCCGTCGAGACGGCGGCGAAATGCTTGCCGACCGCTTCCTTGCCGAGCGCCTTCTCGACCCATCTGCGCGCGGTTTCGGCATTGGTCATCGTCTCGACCGTGGTGAAGGTCTTGGAGGCGATGATGAACAGGGTGGTTTCGGCGGAAAGACCCTTCAGCGTGTCGTGGATATGGGCACCGTCGATATTGGATACGTAATGCGCGCGCGGCCCGTCATGATAGGGCGCCAGCGCCAGCGTCGCCATGGCCGGGCCGAGATCGGAGCCGCCGATGCCGATGTTGACGATGTCGGTGATTTTCTTGCCGGTCGCGCCGGCCGCCTTGCCGGAACGCACCGCGTCGGCGAAGGCACCCATCGCGTCGAGTACGGCAAGGACGTCCGCCTTCACGTCCTGGCCGTCGAGCACGATGCCCTTGCCGGTCAGGTTGCGCAGCGCCGTGTGCAGCACGGCACGGCCTTCAGTGACGTTGATCTTCTTGCCGGCAAACATCGCGTCGCGCCGGCCTTCGAGGTCAGCGGCCTCAGCCAGTTTCTCCAGCAACTCCATAGTCCGCGCATCGACCGCGCATTTCGACCAGTCGAGCAGCAGGTCGCCGTCACTGGCGGAGAATTTCTCGAAGCGCTGCGGATCGGCAGCGAAAGCCTCGCGCATCGAGCCCGATTTGGCCGCACGGTGATCGCGCAATGCGTCGAGCTGCTTTTGAAAGGACGATTGATCCACTGCTTCGCTCCGGTCTCTTGAGATGCATCTTATCAGGCCGGATGTTTCCGGCGCGTGTCGTCGCGGCAAACTATCGGGTCGAATTCCATCTGTTTCAATGCGCAGCGATGCCGCAGCGCAGCGTGGGCCGGCTCAAAGGATCACTGGCATAAATCCCAGCGATCAGAAAAATTGATTGGCGCAACACCTTGTGCCACCGGTACATTCGACTGGTCCAGCCAAGTGAAAAAGCTGGCCATCGAGGAACATCTCCCATGCCACAGCGAAACGACACGGCCATATGGTCCGGCCTGTTCCGGATTTCGGCGGAATCCGGTCAGACCCTGCAGGCGCAGATCCGCCAGGCGATCGTCGCCGCCATCCTCGACCGGCAGATCGCGGCTTCCATGCCGCTTCCGTCCTGCCGGATTCTTGCCGAAAAACTCGGCGTGGCGCGCGGCACCGTGGTGCTGGCCTTCCAGCAGTTGGTCGATCAGGGCTTCCTGGTGGCGCGCGAGCGCCGCGGCCATTTCGTCAATCCCGAAGTGCTGGCGACGCCGGCCAAGCCGCATCAGAAGGCGCCCGACCAGGCCAACGAGATCGACTGGAAGGCGCGTCGGCAGATCGCGGCGAGCGACATGCCGCCGCCGGCCAAGCACGACAACTGGATCAAGTCGTCATACCCCTTCGTCTATGGCCAATTCGACCCGGCGCTGTTCCCGACCGCCGAATGGCGCGAGTGCAACCGCATGGCGTTGGCGGTGCTCGAAATCCGCAACTGGGCATCCGACATGGTCGATCGCGACGATCCGCTCCTGATCGAGCAGATCCAGGCACGGCTGCTGCCGCGACGCGGCATCTTCGCCAATCCGGACGAGATCATCGTGACGTTGGGCGCGCAGAACGCGCTTTACATGCTGGCGACGCTGTTGATGACCAAGGGCTCCAAGGTGGCGATGGAGGACCCGGGCTATCCCGATGCACGTTCGATCTTCCGGCTGGCCGGCGCCGAGATCCAGCCGGTTCCGGTCGACCACTCCGGCATCGTAACCTCGGCCATTCCCAATGATTCCGGCTTCGTCTTCGTCACGCCCAGCCACCATTGCCCGACCATGGTGCCGCTGTCGGCAGAGCGGCGGCAGGAGCTTTTGGCGCGCGCCAACCGGCACAACCAGATCATCATCGAGGACGGATATGACAGCCAGCTCCTGGACGAGGCGCCGCAGCAGGCGCTGAAGAGCCTCGATCGCTCCGGCCGGGTCGTCTATGTCGGCTCGATGTCGAAGACGCTGGCTCCCGGCCTCAGGCTCGGCTACATCGTCGCCTCGGCCGGGCTGATCTCCGAGCTTCGGGCGCTACGCCGCTTCATGCTGCGCCATCCGCCGGCGAACAACCAGCGCGCCGTCGCATTGTTCCTGTCGCTCGGCCATCACGAGGCGCTGGTGCGGCGGCTGTCGAGCGCCTTCGACGAGAGGCGCAAGCGTCTGGTCCATGCGATTTCCGCCTTCCTGCCGGAGTGGCGCTCGACCGATTCGGCCGGCGGCACGTCGCTCTGGCTCGAGGGGCCGCGCGGCACCGATTCGCGCGGGCTGGCGGAGGCCGCGGCCTCGCGCAGCGTCATCATCGAGCCTGGCGACCGCTTCTTCGACCGTACCGAAAAGCCATCGCGTTTCATGCGCTTGGGCATTTCCTCGATCGCGTTGCAGCACATCGAACCCGGCATCCGCGAACTGGCGACGGCAGCTGGACGCAGGCCGGCAGCGGCCTGATCTCCCTTCCCCGACCGGAGCCTGGCGCATGTAGTGCGGCTCCGGTTCTTTAGCTCCTTGGCATATGCGACGGGACCGGCTGGCACATAGGCTGTGCCAATGCCGGCGGCATAGTCGCTGCATAGAGGGGACGAAGCAGGCCGATGGTGGACCAACCGCCGCGCCCGCTCCGCAGCTAAAGTTGGAGTGCCTTCATGCCAATGGCCCATGAGAAGCAGGACGTGTCCGCAGACCAGCGTTCGCGGCGGTCCGGCGGGCGCGAGGCGCGCCGCGCCATGCGGGCGGCACCGCTTGCCGACGACGTCAAGCCGGTGCGTGCCGGCCTCGAAGGCGGAAGCTACAGCCCGCTCAGCGGCAGCGATTGCGAACGTATCCACGAGGCCGTGCTTACCCTTCTGGAGACGGTCGGCTTCGCCAACGCCATCCCCTCCTGCATCGAGGCGCTGACCAAAGCCGGCGCGACCTTCAGTGAGGACGGCCGCCTGCGCTTTCCTCGCGGCCTTGTGCTCGACACCATCAAGAACGCGGCGCGGCATTTCACCCTCCACGGCCAGGATCCGAAGCACGACATGGTGATCCAGGGCAAGCGTGTGCACTACGGCACGGCCGGTGCTGCGGTGCATCTTGTCGATGTCGAAAAGCGTGAGTATCGCGAGTCGCTGCTGCAGGACATTTACGATGCCGCGCGCCTGGTCGAAGGGCTCGACAACATCCATTTCTTCCAGCGGCCGATGGTGCCGCGCGACATTCCCGACCCGCTCGATATGGATTTCAACACGCTCTACGCCTGCGTCATGGGCACGTCGAAGCATGTCGGCACCTCGTTTACCGTGCGTGAGAACGTCAAGCCGGCGCTCGACATGCTCTATGCGATCGCGGGCGGCGAAGAGAATTTTCGCGCGCGGCCTTTCGTCTCCAATTCGAACTGCTTCGTCGTGCCGCCGATGAAGTTTGCCGAGGACGCCTGTGGCGTTCTCGAAGCCTGCGTCGAGGGCGGCATTCCGATCCTGCTGCTGTCGGCAGGACAGGCGGGTGCGACGGCACCGGCGGCGATTGCCGGCGCCGTGGTGCAGGCGGTCGCCGAAGTCCTCGTCGGCCTCATCTACGTCAACGCCATCAAGCCAGGCCATCCGGCGATTTTCGGTACCTGGCCGTTTGTCTCGGATCTCCGGACCGGCGCCATGTCGGGCGGTTCGGCCGAGCAGGCGGTGCTGACCGCGGCCTGCGCGCAGATGGCGCAATTTTACGACCTGCCGGGCGGTTCGGCCGCCGGCATGACAGATTCGAAACTGCCTGATATTCAGTCCGGCTACGAAAAGGGCATAACCGACGTGATGGCCGGTCTTGCCGGCCTCAACCTGGTTTACGAATCGGCCGGCATGCACGCCTCGCTGCTCGGCTTTTGCCTTGAGAGCCTGATCATCGACAACGACATGCTCGGCCACTGCCTGCGCTGCGTGCGCGGCATCGAAGTGACGGACGAGTCGCTGTCGATCGACACGATTGCCGATGTCTGCCTGAAGGGCCCGGGCCATTATCTCGGCAACGAGCAGACGCTGCGGCTGATGCAGACCGAATATTTCTATCCGGCCGTCGGCGACCGCTTTTCGCCGAAGGAATGGAATGAGAAAGGCAGGCCCGATATCCTGCAGCGGGCGATCATCGAGAAGAAACGCGTGCTTGCCGAACGCTTCCCGCGCCATGTGCCAAAGCCGGTCGACGACAAATTGCGCGCCCGCTTCGGCGATATGATCAAGCTGCCGCGCAGCGGCATGGGCGGTTGAGGCTCTACCCGCTCACCGCCAGCAACAACACACCGGCCAGCGCCGATCCGGCAAGCGTCGGCAGCATGCCGATTTTCAGCTTCAGAATGGCGATCATGGCGGCACAGGAAAGCAGCGCCGCGCGCCAGTCTATCGATGAAAGCACCGGCACGTCCATTCCAAGCCCGACATTGCGCACTTCGCCGAAGATGACGTGTAAGCCGAACCAAAGCGCGAGGTTCATGATGACGCCGACGACCGCAGCGGTGATCGCGCCGAGCGCCGCCGACAGCGCCCTGTTGCCGCGCAGCGCTTCGATGTAGGGCGCGCCGAGGAATATCCACAAGAAGCACGGCGTAAACGTCACCCACAGTGTGAGCAGTGCCCCAAGCGCGCCGGCAAGCAGCGGGGCGAGCGCGCCGGAGTGGCGGAAGGCGGCAATGTAACCGACGAACTGCAAGACCAGGATCAGCGGGCCCGGCGTGGTTTCGGCCAGCCCAAGGCCGTCGACCATTTCACCGGGTGCGAGCCAGCCGAAGGACTCGACCGCTGCCTGCGCGACATAGGCAAGCACGGCATAGGCGCCACCAAAGGTGACGACCGCCATGAGACTGAAGAACCCACCGATTTGTGTCCACACGCTGGCCGAGCCGGTGAAAGCCCAGATCAGCAGAACAGGCCCGAGCCAGATCGGCAGCCAGATCGCCAAAATGCGCGGCGCATGCCATCGCGTCGGCTTGACGTGGGTCAGTTCGCCGCGCTCGAACATCAGATCGACCGCGCCCTTAATGTCGGGAACATCGCCTTTGCCCTGCGATGTGCCGGAAAAAAATGCCGGTGCAATGCGGTTGCCGATCCAGCCTGTCAGGCCGGCAAGCAGGACGATCAGCGGGAACGGCACGTTTAGCGCGTAGATGGCGATGAAGGCGGCGAGTGCGATCGACACCATGATCCGGTTCTTCAGCGCACGTCGCCCGATCCGGATCACCGCCTCGATGACAATGGCGAGCACCGTCGCTTTGACCCCGAAAAACAGCGCCTCGACGAAGGGTATGTCGCCGTAGAGCGCATAGAGGCTGCTCAAGACGAGCATAACAAGCGCGCCCGGCACAACGAAGAGAATGCCGGCAACAAGGCCGCCGACTGTTTTGTGCAGCAGCCAGCCGATATAGATGGCAAGCTGCTGAGCCTCGGGGCCGGGCAGCAGCATGCAGTAGTTCAACGCATGCAGAAAGCGCTGTTCCCCGATCCAGCGCCGTTCCTCGACCAGTTCCTTGTGCATGAGCGCGATCTGCCCGGCCGGGCCGCCAAAGCTGAGCACGCCGATTTTCGCCCAGACCTTCACGGCCTGCCGGAAGCTCGGCACAGCGGGCTCCTGGATCTCCGCCGGCTTTTTCGAAAAGACGGCGCTCACGATGGTTTGCCTGCGCCGAGACTGACTGCGCCGGCGACCGGCCAGTTATGCGTCTCCTCGGTGGCATCGCGGCACCAGCGGAAGAACGCATCGTAAAGCAGCATGCCGGCCTCGAGCTGCTCTAGATCGTCGCGAAACATCCGTGACAGGCCAAGCGAGGCGGCCAGGAACCCGGCCGCCTGTGGAACAAGATCGAGGCTCGCAGTATCGGCAGCGCGTATGATCGTGGCCAGGCGATCGAGCGCTTCGGATTTGAGCCCGAACTCCTCGATCATGGTGTCGAAGGTGCAGCGTTCGCCGCGGTGGCTCCAGAACACGTTCTCGATGTCGAAAGGGATGGCCTGAAAGCGATCGGCGACGGCCGCCACTTCGGCCGGCTCGACGAAGAGAAAGACCGCGTGAGGATCGATGAAGCGCCGGATCAGCCAGGGGCAGGCGATGCGATCGACCTTCGGGCGCGTACGCGTTACCCAAACGGTGCGGCCCTTGGCATCGGCGGGCGGTATCTTGTCGGCGTGAACAAGAAGGCCTTTGGCATCGCGCCATGCTTCAAACCCGCCATCGAGCGATTCGGCGGCAACGCCCTCCTGCCGTAGCCATGCGGCCACGCCTTGCGAGAGCTTTTTTCCCTGTTGGCAGACAACTATCACTTGCCTGCCGGCGAAGTCGGCAGCCCAGTTCGAGACACTCCTGAAATCACGACGATCCGACCCCGGCAGCAGTCGCGGGTCGGCGTTGTAGTCATCGTCGATGCGGACATCGATGATCGCGGGTGCACCCGGCAGCCCAATCAGACGGGACAGTTGCGGTACGGTGATGGTTGTTGTCGACGGCATGGCGTCCACCTCCTTGAAAGAGAAGCTTGGACGCGAACATTGGGCTGACGCCTCACGGGGTCGTCGCGATTAACCCCTTGCGATGATCGTGGATTTGTCGCGCTCGCTTGTCAAGCATTGCCGTTCTCGCGGGAGCAATCGCTGTTGACAAATGACCGCGTCCAACCCTGTGCCGGGCATTTCTGCCCATTAACGGCAGGCTATCGCAGGTGGAAAGCCGAGGCTTTCGCTCTACGATGTACCCCCACCCCTACCCCTCCTGGCGCTGACCTCGGCAAATTGCCTGCACCGGCGGCTGGCTCGTGCGACGGAACCCTGGTGTCAGTGATTGTCCCTCGGTACGCCGCTTGTATGCGCCACATCCTGGTATTTCACCGCCGGCTTCAGCACCATGCCTTCGGAAAACTGGTCGACCATGCCACGCTGGATCTCCTGCCACGGCGTCTGGTGCATGGGATAGTGATAGCCGCCATTGTTCTGCAGCTCGGCGCGCCGCCGCGTGATCTCGTCGTCGCTGACGAGGATGTCGGCGGTGCCCTTGCGCAGATCGACGCGGACGCGGTCACCGGTCTTCAGCAGCGCCAGCCCGCCGCCGATGGCGGCTTCCGGCGAGGCGTTGAGGATCGAGGGCGAACCCGACGTGCCCGACTGGCGGCCGTCGCCGATACAGGCCAGCGCGTGGATGCCCTTTTTGATCAGATAGGCCGGCGGCTGCATGTTGACGACTTCGGCGCCGCCGGGATAGCCGATCGGGCCGGCGCCGCGCATGAACAGGATGGTGTGCTCGTCGATGCCCTGTGCCGGATCGTCGATGCGGGCGTGGTAGTCCTCGGGCCCGTCGAACACCATGGCGTTGCCCTCGAAGGCTTCGGGGTCCTTCGGGTTCGACAGATAGCGCTCGCGGAATTCGGGCGAGATGCCGCTGGTCTTCATGATCGCCGAATCGAACAGATTGCCCTTGAGATTGATGAAGCCGGCATTGGCTTTCAGCGGCTCGGCAACCGTGCGGATGACGTCGAAGTTCTCGTTGACGGCGCCGCTGCAATTGTCGCCGATGGTCTTGCCGTTAGCTGTCATGGCTTCCGGATAGGGCAGCAGGCCGCCCTTCATCAGTTCGGCGACCACGGCCGGCACGCCGCCGGCATGGTGATAGTCCTCGCCGAGATATTCGCCCGTCGGCTGCAGATTGACGATGAGCGGTATGTTGAGGCCGACCTTCTGCCAATCGTCATTGTCGAGCGAAACGCCGAGATGGCGGGCGATGGCGTTGAGGTGGATCGGCGCATTGGTCGAGCCGCCGATCGCCGAGTTGACGACGATGGCGTTCTCGAAGGCCTTACGGGTCATGATGTCGGAGGGCTTCAGATCCTCATGCACCATGTCGACGATGCGCTTTCCGGTCTCGTAGGCGATCTGGCCGCGCTCGCGATAGGGGGCGGGGATAGCGGCCGAGCCCGGCAATTGCATGCCGAGCGCCTCGGCCAGCGAATTCATCGTGGTGGCGGTACCCATCGTGTTGCAATAGCCGGTCGACGGCGCCGAGGAGGCAACGATATCCATGAACTCGTCATAGCCAATCTCGCCGGCCGACAGGCGCTGGCGCGATTCCCAGACGATGGTGCCGGAGCCGGTGCGCTTGCCCTTGTGCCAGCCGTTGAGCATCGGGCCGACCGAAAGCGCGATAGCCGGAATGTTGACGGTGGCCGCGGCCATCAGCATGGCCGGCGTCGTCTTGTCGCAGCCGATGGTGAGCACCACGCCGTCGAGCGGATAGCCGTAAAGCACCTCTACCAGGCTGAGATAGGCAAGGTTGCGGTCAAGTGCAGCAGTCGGCCGCTTGCCGGTCTCCTGGATCGGGTGGCAAGGGAACTCGAAAGGGATGCCACCCATCGAGACGATGCCTTCGCGCACGCGCTTGGCCAGTTCGATGTGATGGCGGTTGCAGGGCGACAGGTCGGAGCCGGTCTGGGCGATGCCGATCAGCGGCTTGCCGGACATCAGTTCGGCCCGCGTCAGCCCGTAATTCAGGTAGCGCTCCAGATAGAGTGCCGTCATGCCCGGATTGTCGGGATTGTCGAACCACTCCTGCGAGCGAAATTTTTTCTTGTGGGTGGGGGCGCCTGCCATCGTGGTCTCCGTATTTGTATGACAAATCGATATGACAACGCGCGGGAGCAGGCAAGGGGCACGCGCCATCCGAATCCGCTCTTTGGTACGAAAGACATACATCTGCCTCCGCGCTAGACGGGATCGTGGTTTGTCAGCCCGCTATCCCGGAGAGTTGGAGCGCGTCGCCGCGAACCCACCCGGCCCTTCCGGCCACCCTCCCCTCAAGGGTACCACTTGGGGGAGGGACATCCGTATCACTCGAATACGATGCTCGGCACTGCAGCCTCGGCCGCGCCGCGCTCTTCATTGACGCGGTCCCAGACCTTGGCGGCGATGTCGCGATAGATTTTCGCCTCAGCGCCATCCGGCTTGGAGACCACCACCGGCGTGCCGGCATCGGAGCTTTCGCGGATGCCCATCTCGAGCGGCACTTCGCCAAGGAAGGTGACGCCGAGACGCTCGGCCTCGCGGCGGGCGCCGCCATGGCCGAAGATGTCGTAGCGTTTTCCCGTATCGGGGGCGAGAAAATAGCTCATGTTTTCGACGATACCCAATAGCGGCACGTCGACCTTCCTGAACATGTTTAGGCCTTTGCGCGCATCGATCAGGGCCAGGTCCTGTGGCGTCGAGACGATGACGGCGCCGGCCAGCGGCACCTGTTGGGCCATGGTCAGCTGGGCGTCGCCGGTGCCGGGCGGCATGTCGACGACGAGCACATCAAGCGGTCCCCATTCGACCTCGCGCAGCATCTGCGTCAATGCCGACATCACCATCGGCCCGCGCCAGATCATCGGCGTCTCCTCATCGACGAGGAAGCCCATCGACATGACCTTGAGGCCATAATTCTGCATCGGCTTCAGGATCTTGCCGTCGACGGTCTGCGGCCTGCCACGAATGTTGAGCAGACGCGGCATGGAAGGGCCATAAATGTCGGCATCGAGCACCCCGACCCGCAGCCCGTTGGCGGCAAGCCCAAGGGCGATATTGACGGCGGTGGTCGACTTGCCGACGCCGCCCTTGCCGGAAGCGACGGCGATGATCGCTTCGATGCCGGGTACGCCGCGCTTGCCCTGGCTGTGCGAGGCGGGCGCCTGCGGCGCGGGACGCGCAGGTGCGGTCGGCGGAGCGGGCCTCTGAGCCGGTCTTTGCGGAACCGGCGCCTCCATGCCGCCGCCCTTCTTTTCCGCCGTCAACGCGACCACGGCGCCGGCAACACCGGGGATCGCCTTGACGACACGTTCGGCCGCCGCACGCAGCGGTTCCATCTCCTGGGCACGGGCAGCGGGAACGGTGATCGAAAAGAACACCTTGGCATCGGCAATGAAAATCTCGGAAACCAGGCCGAGGTCGACGATATTGCCGGTGAAATCCGGCCCATTGACCGTCTTCAGGCGCTCGATAACGATTTCCTTGGTCACGTTTTCATTGGCGGCGGGCATGAGTTTTTCCTCTACTTTTCCGCTCCAGATAATGCAGTTCCGGAACAGAACCAAGCGATGGACCACCAATTGCAGCGGCGTATCGGGGAGGCAGCGAGCATATGACGGCATTTCCAGTGGGAGCAGCCGTCGCCAAATCGTCAACGCAGCCTATTTCATGAGCATGGAATGACAGCCAGGGAAGGAGACGAATCATGCTCGCAAACAGCAACGCGACGGCCAATCTCGCCGTGAAGGACCTGGCCAAGGCCAAGGCATTCTACGAAGGGGTCCTTGGCCTGAAAGAGGTGCACAATGAAGGTGGCGAACTGATCGTCTATAAAAGCGGCGACACCAGCATCAACGTCTACCGTTCGAACTTCGCTGGGACCAACAAGGCGACGGCTGTGACATGGACGGTCGGCGACGAACTCGGCAAGATCGTTGAGGCATTGAAATCGAAGGGCGTGACCTTCGAGCATTACGACATGCCAGGCCTGACGCTGGAGGGCGATGTTCATGTCGGTCAGGGCATGAAGGTCGCATGGTTCAAGGATCCGGACGGCAACATCCTGAACCTTGTGGATAGGTAGATACGGCGCATCGCCTGCCGCGCAGTGCTACGGTGCTGTCACCATGCCAGGCCGACCGCGAGGTAGGTGAGAGCCGCGATCGCCGCGGTTGCCGGCAGGGTGACGATCCATGCCACCACGATGTTACCGGCAATGCCCCAGCGAACGGCGGAGACGCGGCGGGCGGCGCCGACGCCGATGATGGCGCCGGTGATCGTGTGCGTGGTCGATACAGGAATACCGAGCCAGGTGGCGGCGAACAGGGTGATCGCTCCGCCGGTCTCGGCGCAGAAACCCTGCATCGGGTTCAGCCGGGTGATCTTCGAGCCCATCGTGTGGACGATGCGCCAGCCGCCGAGCAACGTGCCCAGCGCCAGCGCCGACTGACAGGTGATGACGACCCACAGCGGCACGTAAAAATTCGCGCCGAGCATGCCTTGCGAATAGAGCAGCACGGCGATGATGCCCATAGTCTTCTGCGCGTCGTTGCCGCCATGGCCGAGCGAATAGAGCGAGGCGGAAAAGAACTGCATGACGCGGAAGGTGCTGTCGACGGCGAACGGCGTCCGCCGCACGAACAGCCAGGAGACCGCGAGGATCAGGACGAGCGCCAGCAGAAAACCTGCCGCCGGCGATAGCACGATGGCCGCCGTCGTTTTGCCCAACCCGGTCCAGACGATGGCGCCGGTGCCTGCCTTGGCAACGCCGGCGCCAACCAAACCGCCGATCAGAGCGTGCGAGCTGCTGGACGGGATGCCGACGAGCCAGGTGACGATATTCCAGACGATGGCGCCGACAAGTGCTGCAAAGATCACTGCCGGCGTGACGATGCTGGCGTCGATGATGCCGGTTCCCAGCGTCTCCGCCACGTGGAGACCGAAGAACATGAAGGCGATGAAATTGAAGAAGGCCGCCCAGAACACCGCATAATGCGGCCGCAGCACCCGGGTGGAGACGATGGTGGCGATAGAGTTGGCGGCATCGTGCAGGCCGTTGAGGAAATCGAAGAACAGCGCGACGACGACAAGGCCGACCAGCACCGGAAAGGCTATCGCGGCTTCCACTATACGTTCTCGATGACGATGCCGCTGATTTCGTTGGCGACGTCCTCGAAGCGGTCGACCACCTTTTCCAGCTGGCCGTAGATCTCGCTGCCGATCAGATAGGCCATAGGATCGCTGCGGCCGTGCCGCTTGAACAGGTCCTTCAGGCCCTGTTCGTGCAGGTCGTCGGCCCGGCCTTCGGCGCGCATGACTTCCTCGGCGATGGCGTTGAGGCGCACCGTGTGCGCCCCGACCTTGCCGAGAAGCGGGATCGCCTCGGCCACCAACTTGGCGGCCTCGACGATGACGCCCCCCATTTCCTGCATCAGCGGGTCGAATTCCTTCTTTTCGAACAGCTTTACCGTCTTGACGGTCTTGTGCATCATGTCGATGGCATCATCCATCGACTGGATCAGGTCCTTGATGTCGCCGCGGTCGAAGGGCGTGATGAAGGAGCGGCGCACGGCCAGCAGCACTTCCGCGGTGATCTGATCGGCTTCGTCCTCGAGATCGATGATCGTCTGACACCAGCGGTCGATGTCGTTGCCCTGCAAAAGCTGCTGCAGTGCCTCGGCGCCACCGACCACGGTGCGGGAATGCCGCTCGAACAGGTCGAAGAAGCGATCTTCGCGCGGCAAAAGCTTGCGGAACCAGCCCAGCATGTTCGGTCTCCCGTCGTGTCCAGTCCACGACCCCGTCTCATTCACATAGCGCCGCATTCCATCGCGGGAAACAGTAAGCCGGCTGAAAGATGTGGATGCGGACGATTTAGACAGGCGGCTTGCGGCCGAAGGCGATTTCCACGACGTTGCGCGCTACAATCGGACACAGCGTCCGTGACAGGCTCCCGACGGCATGATCGATAAGCTGGAATTCTTCATAGCACTTGCCAGGGAAGAACATTTCGGCCGGGCGGCGGAGGTGTGCGGCGTCACCCAACCGACGCTTTCGGCCGGCATCAAGCAGCTGGAAGGCCAGCTCGGCGTGATGCTGGTGCTGCGCGGCTCGCGCTTCCAGGGATTGACGCCGGAAGGCAAGCAGGTGTTGGTGTGGGCGCGCCGCATCGTCGGCGACAGCAGGACCATGCGCGAGGAGATGCGGGCGGCACGCCACGGCCTGTCAGGGCGCATCCGCATCGCCGCGATCCCGACGGCGCTGGCCATGGTGGCGCGACTGACGACGCCGTTTCGGGCAAAGCACCCCGGCGTCACCTTCTCGGTGCTGTCGCGGACCTCGATCGAGGTGCTGTCGCTGCTCGGCAATTTCGACATCGACGCCGGTATCACCTATCTCGACAACGAGCCGCTCGGACGCGTCACCAGCGTGCCGCTCTACGACGAGCGCTACCAGCTGATCACCGCCGTCGGGAACCCCTATTTCGACCGCGACAAAGTGACATGGGCGGAACTCAGTCAGCTGCCGCTCTGCCTGCTGACGCCCGACATGCAGAACCGCCGCATCATCGACCAGCATCTGGCCGAAGCCGGCGTGCAGGTGCGGCCGACATTGGAATCCAACTCGATGATCGTGCTGTTTTCGCATATCCGCACCGGCAAATGGTCGTCCATCATGCCGCTTAACCTTGCGGAAACGTTCGGCTTTTCCGAGCCGATCCGGGCTATCCCGATCGTCGAGCCGGATGCCAGCCACACCGTCGGGCTGGTGGCGGCACGGCGCGAACCGCACACGCCACTGGTCTCGGCGCTGTTGGACGAGGCAATGGCGCTGGCGGACGATTTCCGCGCCCGCCGCTAGGCTAGACAAGGCTGGTGACCGCGAACGATAGAAAATTTCTATCGAGCAACGGATCGGCTTTATTGATTTAGCGGGTTTCCTCTGATTTCCTAAGCACTTAGCGGAAGACCGCCACGACCAGGGAGGGCGCTGCATGACGATGCAGCCTGCAAGTACCGAGATCGCATCGCGCACCGCGGCGATCATCCACGAGCTGAAAGGCCTCGAAGGCCCGCTGCTGCCGATCCTGCACGGCATCCAGGAAGAGTTCGGTTATGTGCCGCAGGACGCGCTGCCGGTCATCGCCGAGGCGCTGAACATTTCCAGGGCCGAGGTGCACGGCGTCGTGACCTTCTATCACGATTATCGCAGCCAGCCGGCTGGCCGCCATGTGCTGAAGCTCTGCCAGGCGGAAGCCTGCCAGTCGATGGGCTCGGATGCGATTGCCGCCAAGCTCAAATCATTGCTGGGCATCGGTTTCCACGAGACAACCCGCGACGGTTCGGTGACACTGGAGCCGGTCTATTGCCTCGGCCTTTGCGCCTGCTCGCCGTCGGCAATGCTGGATGACGAGGTGATCGGGCGGCTCGACGACGAAAAGCTCAACGAGATCGTTGCCGAGGTGCGCTCATGATCCCGCGTATCTATATTCCCGGCGATTCCGGCGCGCTGGCGCTCGGTGCGGAAAAGGTCGCCAAGGCGGTTCGTGCGGAATTGGCCGAGCGCGGCATCGAGGCCAAGATCGTGCGCAACGGCTCGCGCGGCGCCTATTTCCTCGAGCCGATGGTCGAAGTGGCAACAGCTAATGGCCGCGTCGCCTATGGGCCGGTGAAGCCCTCCGACGTCAAAAGCCTGTTCGACTGCGGCTTCCTCACCGGCGGCCACCACAAGCGCTGGCTGGGCGCACCGGACAAGATCCCGTTCCTTGCCAGGCAGACGCGGCTGACCTTTGCGCGCTGCGGCGTCACCGATCCGCTGTCGCTCGATCACTACAAGGCGCATGGCGGGCTGAAGGGCCTGCAGAATGCAGTGGCGATGACGCCGGCCGAGGTCGTCAAGCAGGTGACCGAGTCCGGGCTGCGCGGTCGCGGCGGCGCCGGCTTCCCGACCGGCATCAAATGGAAAACTGTGCTCGATACGTCGGCCGACCGCAAATACATCGTCTGCAATGCCGATGAAGGCGATTCCGGCACGTTCGCCGACCGCATGATCATGGAAGGCGACCCCTTCGTGCTGATCGAAGGCATGGCGATCGCCGGCATCGCCACCGGCGCGACCAAGGGCTTTATCTATATCCGCTCCGAATATCCGCACGCGGTGGCGGTGATGCAGAAGGCCGTCGAGATCGCCCGCAAGGCCGGCGTGCTCGGCGTCAATGTGCTCGGCTCGGCCAATTCATTCGACATGGAAGTGCGCGTCGGCGCCGGCGCCTATGTTTGCGGCGAGGAAACCGCCCTGCTCGACAGCCTCGAAGGCAAGCGCGGACAGGTGCGGGCCAAGCCGCCGCTGCCGGCGCACAAGGGCCTGTTCGGCAAGCCGACAGTGATCAACAACGTCATCTCGCTGGCCTCGGTGCCGGTGATCATGGACAAGGGCGCTGCCTTCTACAAGGATTTCGGCATGGGCCGTTCGCGCGGCACCATCCCGATCCAGATTGCCGGCAACGTCAAGTATCCCGGTCTCTACGAGGCCGCGTTCGGCATGACGCTGGGTGAGATCGTCGACGATATCGGCGGCGGCACGGCGACCGGGCGTCCGGTCAAGGCGGTACAGGTCGGCGGTCCGCTCGGCGCCTATTTCCCGCGCGCCCTGTTCGACACGCCGTTCGACTACGAAGCGTTTGCGGCCAAGGACGGGCTGATCGGCCATGCCGGCATCGTCGTTTTCGACGACAGCGCCGACATGCTGAAGCAGGCACGCTTCGCCATGGAATTCTGCGCCATCGAGAGCTGCGGCAAGTGCACGCCGTGCCGCATCGGCTCGACGCGCGGTGTCGAGGTGCTGGACCGGCTCTCCCAGAACGTCGAACCGGAAAAGCAGATCGCGCTGGTCACCGACCTTTGCAACACGATGAAGTTCGGCTCGCTTTGCGCTCTCGGCGGCTTCACCCCATATCCAGTGATGAGTGCACTCAACCATTTCCCGGACGACTTTCGGCCGACGCCGGTCGCCGAAGCAGCGGAATAGGAGCGGACAGGTATGAACGCGGCATTCGACATCAAATCGCTGGTCCAGGAAATCGACTACGGCACACCCGCCTCTGAAGCGGAACAAAAGGTAACGCTGACGGTCGACGGCAAGTCGGTGACGGTGCCGGCGGGGACCTCGATCATGCGCGCTTCGATGGAAGCGGGCGTCGAAATCCCGAAACTCTGCGCCACCGACATGCTGGACTCGTTCGGCTCCTGCCGGGTCTGCCTCGTCGAGATCGACGGGCGCGGCGGCACGCCGGCCTCGTGTACGACGCCGGTCGGCGAAGGCATGGTCGTGCATACGCAGAGCGACCGGCTAGACGCCATTCGCCGCGGCGTGATGGAACTCTACGTCTCCGACCATCCTGCGGCGTGGGGCGAGAAGGCCGGCACTGGCGCCAGCGAGTTCGACAAGGTCGTCAGGACGGTCGGCCTGACCGAGAACCGCTATGGCGTGGACGGCCGCAACCACGTCAAGCAGGAAAACGGCGTGGCGCCCGGCCATGGCTCGCTGACCATCGATTACATCGCCCGCGATGAATCGAACCCGTATTTCACCTACGATCCGACGCAGTGCATCGTCTGCTCGCGCTGCGTGCGCGCCTGTGAGGAGGTGCAGGGCACGTTCGCGCTGACCATCGAGGGCCGCGGCTTCGAATCCAGGGTCTCGGCCGGCATGCACGAGGCGTTCGTCGATTCCGAATGCGTGTCGTGCGGGGCCTGCGTGCAGGCCTGCCCGACCGATGCGCTGAGGGAAAAGACCGTGCTGGCGAAGGGCCTGCCCGAGCGCTCGACCGTCACCACCTGCGCCTATTGCGGCGTCGGCTGTTCGTTCAAGGCCGAGGTCAAGGGCGACGAGGTCATCCGCATGATGCCCTACAAGGCAGGCAAGGCCAACCACGGCCACTCCTGCGTCAAGGGCCGCTTCGCCTATGGCTACGCGACGCACAAGGACCGTATCCTGAAACCAATGATCCGCGAGAAGGTCAGCGATCCGTGGCGCGAAGTGTCGTGGGAAGAGGCGCTCACCCATACGGCGAATGAATTCCGCCGCATCCAGTACCAGTACGGCCGCACCTCGATCGGCGGCATCACCTCCTCGCGCTGCACCAACGAGGAGACCTACCTCGTCCAGAAGCTTGTCCGGCAGGGCTTCCGCAACAACAATGTCGATACCTGCGCCCGTGTCTGCCATTCGCCGACCGGCTATGGTCTCGGCCAGACCTTCGGCACCTCCGCCGGCACGCAGGACTTCGATTCGATCGAGCAGACGGACGTGATCCTGCTGATCGGCGCCAATCCGACCGATGCGCATCCGGTGTTCGCCTCGCGCATGAAGAAGCGCATGCGCGAGGGCGCCAAGCTGATCGTGCTCGATCCGCGCCGCACCGACATCGTGCGCTCGGCCCACGTCGAGGCGCAGTTCCATCTGCCGCTGAAGCCGGGCACCAACGTCGCCATGCTGACCGCACTTGCCCATGTCATCGTCACCGAGGGCCTGTTCGACGAGGCCTTCATCCGCGAGCGCTGCGACTGGGACGAGTTCCAGGACTGGGCATCGTTCGTGGCGCTGCCGGAAAATAGCCCGGAAGTGGTCGGCCAGCTTGCAAATGTCGATCCCGACGACATACGCGGCGCGGCGCGGCTCTACGCCCGCGGCGGTAACGGCGCGATCTATTACGGCCTCGGCGTGACCGAGCACAGCCAGGGCTCGACCACCGTCATCGCCATTGCCAACCTCGCCATGGCGACCGGCAATATCGGCCGGCCGGGCGTCGGCGTGAACCCGCTGCGCGGCCAGAACAATGTGCAGGGCTCCTGCGACATGGGCTCGTTCCCGCACGAGCTTCCCGGCTATCGCCACATTTCAGGCGACGCGGTGCGCGCCATCTATGAGAGCCTGTGGGGCGTCAAGCTCGACGACGAGCCCGGCCTGCGCATCCCCAATATGCTGGATGCGGCCGTCGACGGCTCGTTCAAGGGGCTCTATGTGCAGGGCGAGGACATCCTGCAGTCGGACCCCGACACCAAGCATGTCGCCGCCGGTCTCGCCGCGATGGAATGCGTCGTCGTGCACGACCTCTTCCTCAACGAGACGGCCAACTACGCGCATGTGTTCCTGCCCGGCTCGACGTTCCTCGAGAAGGACGGCACCTTCACCAATGCCGAGCGCCGCATCAACATGGTGCGCAAGGTGATGGAGCCGAAATGCGGCTATGCCGACTGGGAAACGACGCAGGAGCTCGCCAAGGCGCTCGGCCTCGGCTGGAACTACATGCATCCGTCCCAGATCATGGACGAGATCGCCAAGACAACACCAAGTTTCGCCGGCGTTTCCTTCGACCTTCTCGACCGGGTGGGCTCGGTGCAGTGGCCCTGCAACGAGAAGTCGCCGGAAGGCACGCCGATCATGCATATCGGCGGCTTCGTGCGCGGCAAGGGCAAGTTCATCCGCACCGAATACGTCGCGACCGACGAAAGGACCGGACCGCGCTTCCCGCTGCTGCTGACCACCGGCCGCATCCTGTCGCAATACAATGTCGGCGCGCAGACCCGGCGCACCGACAATGTGGTCTGGCATAGCGAGGACCGGCTGGAGATCCATCCGCACGATGCCGAAAATCGCGGCCTGCGCGACGGCGACTGGGTGCGGCTGACCAGCCGCTCCGGCGAGACGACGCTGCGCGCGCTGATCACCGAGCGGGTGTCGCCGGGCGTCGTCTATACGACCTTCCACCATCCCGACACCCAGGCTAACGTCATCACCACCGACTTCTCCGACTGGGCGACCAACTGCCCGGAATACAAGGTGACCGCGGTGCAGGTGGGTGCATCCAACGGCCCGTCGGAATGGCAGCGCGACTATGACGAGCAGGCAAAGCAAAGCCGCCGCATCGCCCCGCTGCAAGCAGCGGAGTAGCGGTTTTGGTTTCGTGCCGGAGTACCCCCCTCTGGCCTGCCGGCCATCTCCCCCTCAGGGGGGGAGATTGGATGTCATCTCGACTTTCGCCAATCACCAAAGTCGAAAGGTGCGCCGCGACGCCTGAACTGCCGATCTCCCCCCTTGAGGGGGAGATGCCAAATGATGACAAAGAGGGCAGGCCAGAGGGGGGTGCCGCGTGATGCCCAAACGTCGTGCTGTCACACAGATCAGCCGCCTCGCGCGCCGCGCCGGCGGCACTGCGGCCGCCAACCGCATGGTGCCGGAAGAGACGCCGGTGGCGTTCTCCTTTGCCGGCACCACGCATGCGGTGATGATGGCAAGCCCGGCTGATTTCGAGGATTTCGCGCTCGGCTTCTCGCTGACCGAAGGCATCATTGCCTCGCCGGACGAAATCGAAGCGATCGAGGTCGAGGATCACGGCGCCGGCATCGATATCCAGATCCGGCTGAAGGACCAGGCCAACACCCGCTTCGAAGCGCGGCGGCGCAGGCTGGCTGGGCCGGTCGGCTGCGGGCTGTGCGGCATCGAATCGATCGAGGAGGCGATGCGCTCGGTAAACCCGGTCGGTGCGTCGCAACTTACACTTCAGGCCAATGACATCGTCCGCTCGGTCAAGCTTTTGTCGAAGCTGCAGCCGCTGCACGCCGAGACCGGTGCCGTCCACGCCGCCGGTTTTTACCTCCCCGGCAAGGGCATCGTCATGGCGCGTGAGGATGTCGGCCGCCACAACGCGCTGGACAAGCTGGCTGGCGCGCTGGCCAAAGCCGGTATCGACGGCAGGTCGGGGGCCGTCGTCGTCACGTCGCGCGTTTCGGTCGAGATGGTGCAGAAGACCGCGGCGATCGGCTCGGCCGTCATCATTGCCGTCTCGGCGCCGACCGCACTTGCCATCCGCACCGCGGACGATGCCGGCATGACGCTGGTGGCGCTGGTGCGCGGCGACGATTTCGATATTTTTACCCATCCTGACCGAGTGGTTTCCGGAGTTGCCAAGCATGTCGCATGACGAGGGCCACCTCATGAGCACCAGCGAAAAGCTGGTTCGCATGGCCAACCAGATCGCCGCCTTTTTCCACTCAAAGCCGCGCGAGCAAGGCATTGCCGGCGTCGCCGAGCATATCAACAAGTTCTGGGAGCCGAGGATGCGCCGGCAATTGTTCGAGATGCTGGACAGCGGCGGCGAAGGGTTCAACGAGCTTGTCGTCGCGGCCGCGCCACACATCAAGCGGCCTGGCGCGCCGGAGGGCGCAGGTTTCAGCGCTGGCGGAGCGAACACCGAGACGACCGCCGCGTCACAGAAGTAGGCGCCGCGGGCCCACATTCACGCTCTCTAAAGTTTCATCTGCCGCAAGCTGCGCGCCTCTGCTATGATCGGCGACAAGAATTCGTCGGGTCGGGCGGACAAACCTCGTGAGGCCGATCGAAACTCGATACGCGCTCAGTGGCGACGTGCGGATCGCCTATCAGGTGGTCGGCCAGGGATCGCTCGATCTCGTCTTCGTGCCGGGTTTCATTTCCAATCTCGACCTGCACTGGGGAGACGAGGGCTACACCCGGCTGTTGAAGCGGCTTTCCGCGTTCTCACGGCTGATCCTGTTCGACAAGCGCGGCACCGGTCTGTCCGATCGCGTCGATGCCCACCATCTGCCCAGCCTCGAAACCCGCATGGACGATGTGCGCGCGGTGATGGATGCGACCGGCAGCGGCCGCGCCGCCTTGCTCGGCGCTTCGGAAGGCGCGCCGATGGCAATGCTGTTCGCCGCCACCTACCCGGAGCGGACGCGGGCGCTGGCGCTTTATGGCGGCTATTCGCATTTCCACAAATGGGTGATGCCGCCGGAACGCCTGGAGGCGTTCATCGCGACGGCGGAGACCGCATGGGGCACCGGCGCCACCCTGCCGCATTTCGCACCCGGCCGCGTCGACGATCCGCGTTTCGCCACATGGTGGGCGCGCTTCGAGCGGCTGTCGGCGAGCCCGACCGCGGCAATCGCCCTGGCCCGCATGAATGCAGCTATCGACGTGCGCGGCGTGCTGGCGGCGATCAGCGCACCGACGCTGCTGGTCCATCGCCGCAACGATGCGCGCGTCGACCCGGAGGCCAGCCGCTTCCTGGCAAGGAAGATCCCGAATTCGCGGCTGGTCGAGGTGCCCGGGCGCGATCACCCGATCTGGACCGGCGATGTCGACCGGGTGGCCGATCTGATCGAGGAGTTCCTGACCGGAGCGCGCGCCGTTGCCGAGGCCGAGCGCGTGCTGGCTGCACTGCTGGTCACCCGGATCTACGACACGGCGCGGCTTGGCGACCGCATGTGGAGCGAGCGCAGCCAGCGTTTTCAGGAAACATGGCGGCTGCTGGTCGGGCGCCATGGCGGCCGCCCGGCCGGCACGAATGGCGAGCTGATGATGGCGCGCTTCGACGGCCCGGCGCGGGCCGTACGCTGTGCGGCGGCGCTGCGCGATGCGGCGCAGGAGATCGGCGTCGCCAGCGCGCAGGGCGTGCATGTCGGCGAGGTCGAGTTGCGTGGGCCGCCGACGGGGTTGACGGCGCGCGTGACGATGCAGCTTGCCGCGCATGCCGGGCGCGGCGACATCCTCGCTTCGCGGCTGGTCGCCGACCTCGCCGCCGGTTCAGGCCTTCATTTCAATGACGCCGGGCGCATCGCGCTTGACGAGCTGGATGAGCCGCTGGCGCTGGTGCAGGCGACCTCGGAACAGCATCTGGAGCCGGCCTGCCGGCCGAAGGCCAAGGCTACCGAGCCGGCCGCACTGACGGCACGCGAAAGCGAGGTGGTGAACCTCATCGCCGATGGCAAGAGCAATGCCGCGATCGCCGCCGAACTCGGGCTGAGCGAACACACCGTCAAGCGCCACGTAGCCAATATTCTGCTCAAGCTGGACCTGCCGTCGCGGGCGGCGGCGGCGGCGTTCTCGGCCCGGCACGCTGGCCCGCACGGGCCATAGGAGCCATGGCGCTTTCGGGCGAAGCGGCCGGGCATGCGTAAGCGCTATCACTTCGTCCCATGCAGGCCAGGCGGATGTCGCCGGGAAAGGCGCTGCGAAGGGAGGAATAAAATGCTGAAGTCGACACTCAAATCACTGGTGCTGGCGGCAGGCGTTGGCGCGCTGTTGGCGATCGTTCCTGCCAAGGCCGAAGACGCCTCGGCGACGGCTGCCTACAAGGACATCCAGGCAACGCTCGGCTCGGTACCGGACATGTTCAAGACGCTGCCGGACGTCGCCGTTGCCGGCGCCTGGGCCGAGATCAAGGGCGTGCAGCTCAACCCAAACACCGCGCTCGACGGCAAGACCAAGGAATTGATGGGCCTCGCCGTCGCCTCGCAGATCCCCTGCCAGTACTGCATCTATTTCCACACGCAGGCGGCCAAGCTCAATGGCGCCAGCGACGAGGAGATCAAGGAGGCGGTGGCGATGGCGGCGATCGTGCGCCACTGGTCGACGATGCTCAACGGCAGCCAGGTCGATCTCGCCACTTTCAAGAAGCAGTCCGACGAGGTGTTCGCGGCCGTCAAGGCGAAGTCGCAGTGAAGAAGCCACTGCCCGGCGGCGAGCGCCGGGCAGTGCCTGATCAAGCAACCACCCGATCCGAGAAGACGGGCCTATGGAGGAAAAATTGCCGACCAAGACACAGACGATAGACGGCGCTGCGATCAAGAAGGCGATTGAGGGCCGTGATGGAAAATTGCTGGCGAGCTTCTATGCCGACGACGCATTGGTGCGGGTGATCGACCGCAACAACCCGCCGAGCAAGCCGCGCGAAATCCGCGGGCGCGCTGCGATCACCACGTTCTGGGACGACATCTGCAGCCGGGCGATGACCCACAAGGTCGACACCACCATCGCCGACGGCAACAATCTCGCCTTCACCCAGGCCTGCGCCTATCCGGACGGGACCAAGGTGTTCTGCGCGGCGATGCTGGAGCTGAAGAACGGCCTGATCGTGCGGCAGACCGTCGTGCAGGCATGGGACGAGTGAGGCGGCGGCGATGTTCAGTGCCAGGTGGCAGATCGACGCCAAGTTCGGCCACAAGCAGACCGTGCTCGAACTATTAAAGAATGAGAACGCGAGATCGGCTCGCAGGTCGGCCTCGACGACCTCAAGTTCCAGATCATGACCGAATCGAACGGCGCGCGGGAAGCGACGGTCGGGTCACATCACCAGGTCGAAAGCCTCGCCCAATTGGAGGCGTTCTTCGCCAGGATCGCCAAGATCGACGCGCACGCCAAATGGGGCAAGGAGATGGAGCCCTATGTCGTGTCGGGCACCAGCCTGTGGAACATCTACCGCATCGTGGAATAGCAGTCCGGCTTACTCCCTTCTCCCCGTCACTTACGGGGAGAAGGTGGCGGCAGCCGGATGAGGGGCAGCGCGACGTCTATAATTACGGAGAGCGCAAACCTCTATTCGCTCTCGCCGTCCAGCGCGGGCACCGACACGCCGGCAAGCTCCGCCGCCAGCAGCCGCGACGCACCGGCGCGTGCGATCCTCAGCATCAGCGCCTTGCGCGTTGCCGCCGCCATGCGGTGCTCGGGCGCATCGCGCAAAATCTCGGCGCCGTAACCGTCGGAGAGAATGAAGCCGCACTCCTGCGGAAAAATTTCCTGGGGTACGCCGGGATGGGTGGCGAAGAAGAACCGGTCGGAATGCAGCCGGTAGTCCGGCCATTTGCGGTCGACCCTGAAATCCTCGATCGAGGATTTGATCTCGATGATCCAGATGTCGCCCTGGCGGGTCAGCGCAACCAGGTCGGCCCGCCGGCCGGTGGCCAGCGACAGTTCGGGCAAGACATGCGCGCCCATCTGCCTGAGCAGCCGCTGCACGCCGCGCCTGACCAGCATGGCGCGCTCCGACTGGCGGCCGTCGATGAGCGGATTGAGGGGTAGAGGTGAGATGATCGGCATTACCGCACCATGCCAGATTTTGTTCACGGTTTGAACCCGGTCGCGGCGATTATCTGGCTGACAAACCTAATCTGCAAAATACTGTGGAGCGGGCGCTACAAGGCCCGCCCTTCCACAAGGCGGGCCGCTCGCGTTATGAATGCGTTTCCTACTGGTGAGGGGAGCTATGTTTTCGCGAGGCGTCGCGGTTGATCTAATATTCACCGCTGCAGGCCCGATAGTGGTCGCAGCATAATCAAAAAGGTGGCGAAGCATGGTTACTGAGAATGCAAGTTTGACGGTCGAGCAGACTAGGCTCAATAGGATGCTCACGCGGGGCGTCGTATTTTCCGTCATTTGGCTCGCCGGTTTCGGGTCTTCTTATGCACTCTACCAGGGGCTTCTGGCGCGACGGATGATAAAAATGAATCCCGTGCTTCGGGGAAATGGCCGCGCCTGGTGGTGCATCATTGTGGGAGGGCTTGGGGCCGCAGCCTTATGTGCGATAGTTGGCGCCGGCATTTTCAATGCCATGACACAACCCTAGGTCACGCTGCAACACCGCCTGCCGATCTGGTGTTGGGTCATATTGATTTGTAGGTCCCGTCAATGAGTGCTTCCGGCGTCATCCTCCCATCATTGGCCGTCATTTCCCGCCCGCAAGTTTAAAGCTTGCTGATTCATATCAGAATGCTCCTGTCCCGTCGCCGGGCCGCACCAGATATGGCAACTCAGATTTGCCATTGTCATCGACCCGGCCCTCAGCTAATCGGCATCATCCCTTCCAGGGCAATAATTCTCGTCTTTGCGCAGCGTTCGCGGATGGCTTTGAGGCGGCTGTATTCTGGAGAGTCGTACCATGCCAGGAGGGACGCCATGTCCGGGAATTCGACAATGACGAGGCGATGAGGTTCCCAATCGCCCTCCAGAACTTTGGTGGCTCCGCCGCGAGCGATGTACCTCCCCCCATAGCGGGCTTCGGTTGCCGGCACATCCCGGCGGTATTCCTCGAAAACGGCGGCGTCGGTTATGTCTACATCAGCAATGAGATATGCGGCCATTGACCTTACTCCCTGAAAAAAACATTGAAACAGGTCTATTAGCGGCCCCGCAACTAAGCCAGCGGTACTACGCCTCGGAAACGACTCGCGTTCTCCCGGATTGGGGCGCTTAACTGTCTTGGTGGGGGCAGCTCTGGGAGGAGACGAACCATGCCGATGTATCTCACGCGATTCAGCTACAGGCCCGAAACCTGGGCGCGCTTGATGGATAATCCCGAGGATAGACGCGAGGCTGCCCGTTCCTACATCGAGTCGGTCGGCGGAAAGCTGCACGGGTTCTGGTATGCCTTCGGAGAGTACGATGGCTGGAACCTATGGGAGGCGCCGGACAACGTGTCGATGGCATCCGTCATGCTCGCCATCGGTGCGGGAGGCGCGCTCAGCTCTTACGAGACCACCGTGCTGCTAAGTGTCGAAGAGACGATGGAAGCCCTTGGGAAAGCCAAGTCGATCCGGTATCGCCCACCGGGATCGTGACCGCCGCCCGCGCTTTGCGGAGTGTCGAAGGCTGGTAACGCTTGCTCGCGAACTGCGCACGTTCCTAAACTTTTGCGCAAAAGAGTCCACTGCGGCTCTTGGCAGCGCCGGCAGCGTGCGCTTTCAATGTCGGCTACGGTGTTTTACGGGGAGCATTAGATGACGGAAGATGGCGACCGGAAATCGGCGACGCCGGAGGAAATCCGCCCGGCCATCAGAGGCTGGGCGGTGCTTGGGGCAATTGTCGTTGCCGTGTTTGGTGCGGCCTACGTCATGATCGATAGTTGAATGGCCGACGATCCTGGTCGCCCCGATGGACTGCCTGAAACGATCGGCACGGTCCTTGGTGCATTGGTGGTGATCGGCATGTTCGGGCTTCTGGCCTGGACCGTGCTTCGCGGCGTCCTTTATTAAACCCGGCCCGTCTGGACTTTCCCCTGCGGCGGCCGCGTCTCAGGCCGATCTCCTCGCAGCAACGGATGGTCTTGGCCGCAGGCCAGAGCGCCGGGCAGCGGCACCGACATTCACGGTGATGTCCTCGTCTCCTGGTTCTTGTTCCTGGCCCATTGATTTTGCAACATAATCCTGCGGGGGCTGTTGCCGAAATGCCATAGTCGCAGGTTTACCAGCACGCAAGTCCAAGGATGTAGGCATCGCCCGCTTGGCAAGCAAAGCAAATGCCAGCATGAATGAAGATGAAAAAAGCGGCCGACTCGAGCCGCTGTTGTTTGGGCAGGCATCGGACCTTTTCATGCGCATGAAGTCACTTGCAATCGTCGCGGCCCTGGCGCTGTCGACGGCTGTCGCCGGTTGCAGCACCATCGGCTCGCAGATCTTCACCAACAACTACGGCGCGGTGACCGACGCCGGCTATCACCTGCCGCGCGTTCCGATCGAAAAGGTGCCGTTCAAATACCGCCGGCAGATCGTCGACTACGACACCAGGGAAAAGCCGGGCACCATTATCGTCGATACGCAGAACAAGTTCCTCTATTTCGTCATGGGCGACGGCGAAGCGATGCGCTACGGCATCGGCGTCGGCCGTGAGGGTTTCGAATGGCACGGCACCGCCCATATCGCGCTGAAGCGCGAATGGCCGACCTGGACACCGCCTTCGCAGATGATCAAGCGGCAGCCGGAGTTGGCCAAGTTTGCCGGTGGCATGGAGCCGGGGTTGAAGAACCCGCTCGGCGCGCGCGCTATGTACCTGTTCAACAAGGGCGGCGACATGGGTTATCGCCTGCATGGCAGCCCGGAATGGAATTCGATCGGCAAGGCGATGTCGTCGGGCTGCATCCGGCTGATGAACCAGGACATTATCGACCTCTACGACCGCACCTCGGTCGGCGCCAAGGTCATTGTGATATAAAACCCTTATACGCGGACCGTCTAGGCAACAACACAGACGTCGCAAACAGAAAACCGGGCACTTTGGCCCGGTTTTTTGTTGTCTATCGATGTTGACAATGGAACGTCGCGTCAGGAGACCTGTTCGACATGCTGCACTTCCGGCACAAAGTGCCGGAGCAGGTTCTGGATGCCGTGCTTCAGCGTCGCCGTCGACGACGGGCAGCCGGCGCAGGCGCCCTTCATGTGCAGGAACACGGTGCCGTTCTCGAAGCCGCGGAAGGTGATGTCGCCGCCATCCTGGGCCACCGCCGGGCGCACCCGCGTGTCGAGCAGCTCCTTGATGGTGACGACCAGCTCCTCGTCGGCCTTGTCGTAGAATTCGCCGGTCTGGCTGGTCTCGGCGGCGGGGCCGGCCTTGGCCATCACCGGGGCGCCGGACATGAAATGCTCCATGATGGCGCCGAGGATAGCCGGCTTCAGATGCTGCCAGTCGGGGCCGTCCTTGGTCACGGTGATGAAATCATAGCCGAAGAAGACGCCGGTGACGCCGGGGATTTCGAACAGCCGGCCGGCGAGCGGCGAAGCCGTCGCGGCACTATCGGCATCGCGGAAATCGGCGGTGCCTTCCTGCAGCACTTCCTTGCCGGGCAGGAATTTCAGCGTCGCCGGGTTTGGCGTCGACTCGGTCTGGATGAACATGGCCGTCTCCGTGCCCGTTTCGGGCAGCTAGTTTGGAATAATTCTAATTAGGCTTTATCCGCCCGACATTCAAGGGAAAGGCATCGGGGGGAACGGCTGGCTGGCGGAATGTTTTGCTAGTTCGCTGAAACGATTGGAGATGTGTTGAGATTCAGGTCAGGCCGAGCCGAAAATGGTGGTTTCCGTGAACCGGAGCGGAGCGTACTTTTGGTACGTGAGCACCGGAAGCGCAGGAAGCTGCCATTTGCAGGCCGGCCTCACCTGAATATCAGCACATCTCAGGCGAGGCTGTCGATCTCTTCGTCCGACAGGTTCTGCGGCACCACCGTGACCGGGATGGGAAAGGCGGCGCCCTTGCCGGCGACCGCGCCGACCAGCGGCCCAGGCCCTTCCTTGCCGGCGCCTGCCGCCAGCACCAGGATGGCGATGTCCTGGTCTTCCTCGATCAGCTTGTGGATCTCTTCGGTCGGCTTGCCTTCGCGCACCACCAGTTCCGGCTCGATGCCGAGCTTCTGGCGCACCTTGTTGGCGTAGCTGTCCAGTGCGGCACGCGCCGTGGCGGTCGCCTCCTCGCGCATGATCTTCTCGACGCCCAGCCAGTGCTGAAAATCATCCGGCTCGATGACATAGAGCAGCACCAGTACGCCGCCCGTGCTTTGCGCCCGCTTCGAGGCGTAGGCGACGGCGCGCTCGCATTCGGGCGTGTCGTCGATGATCGCCAGGAACTTGCGGCGATGACCGACTTCGCGGCTGAGGCGTTTGGAGACCATATTCACCCTGTTCGATGGTTTCGGTCGCAATCTGCCACCGCCACAGCCCGCCCGCAAGCGACCGGCGGCTGTGGCAATGCTGGTGCAGCTTAAAGCGCGTCGCGTTCGACCAGCGACGCGCTTCAGGTTCTTGTTTTATGCATGTCGTTATCGCAAAACCGCTGCACACTTTTGCGCGACATGCATTAGCCTTGCAGCAGGCCGATAATGTCGCGCACTGTCTTCATGGTCGCTTCGGCCAATGTGCCGGCACGCTCGCCGCCATCCCGCAGCACCGCGTCGACATAGGCGCGGTCGCTGGAGATGCGGCGCATCTCGCCGGCGATCGGCGCCAGTTTTTCCACCGCAAGGTCGGCCAGCGCCGGCTTGAACACCGAAAACTGCTGGCCGCCATATTCCTTCAGCACCGCCTCTTTCGAGATTTCGGCGAGGCCGGCATAGATGCCGACGAGGTTTTCCGCTTCCGGCCGGCCGGCAAGCCCGTCCAGTTCGCCGGGCAAAGCCTCCGGGTCGGTCTTGGCCTTGCGGATCTTCTTCGAGATGGCATCGGCGTCGTCGGTCAGGTTGATGCGCGACAGGTCCGACGGATCGGATTTCGACATCTTCTTCGAACCGTCGCGCAGCGACATGATGCGCGCTGCCGGGCCGCCGATGACCGGCTCGGTCAGCGGGAAATAGCCGTTCACCGTCTCTTCGCCGACCTGCATCTCGACGCCGACGCCAAGCGCTGCGATGCGGTCCGAAAAGTCGTTGTTGAATTTCTGCGCGATGTCGCGGGTCAGCTCCAGATGCTGCTTCTGGTCGTCGCCGACCGGCACGTGGGTGGCGCGGTAGACGAGGATGTCGGCGGCCATCAGGGAGGGATAGGCGAGCAGGCCGAGCGAGGCGTTCTCGCGGTCCTTGCCGGCCTTGTCCTTGAACTGCGTCATCCGGTTCATCCAGCCGATGCGCGCCACGCAGTTGAAGATCCAGGCAAGCTCGGCGTGCTGCATCACCCTCGACTGATTGAAGACGATGTGCTTGGTCGGATCGATGCCGGAGGCGAGAAACGCCGCGGTGATCGAACGCGTCTGGTCCTGAAGATCCTCATAGACGAGCTGTGCGGTCAGCGAATGCAGGTCGACGACGCAATAGATGCAGTCGGAGGTGTCCTGCAGGGCGACAAATTTCTTGATGGCGCCGAGATAATTGCCGAGATGCAGATTGCCGGTCGGCTGGACGCCGGAAAAGACGAGCGGCTTGGGGGCGGGCTGGTTGAGGTCGGTCATAGTGTTTCCCTGGCTTGTGGAGGGCCGTTTCGCGCGCGGCGAAAGTCTTGCGACGGCGCGCTTATGGACGAGAGCGAGGAGGCGATCAAGAGGGGTATTGACTGGGCGCGCAGGCTTTGGCGTCGGCCGAGCAAGACGCCGCAGGAGGCTGTTTGAAGGGGATGACGCCGACCAGAAACAAAAACCCGCCTTGCGGCGGGTTCCTCGGCGCCAATCAGCACCATACGGAAATCAATAGCATAGCTGCCGGCACAAAGCAAGAACAAAATAGCTCGCCTCGGCAATCGCTTCGATTTGGCTTAGGGCCACATTGACGGACTGATGTAGATAGCTACATAGTATTTGCTACACAGCGGAAGCAAAACAATGACGATCAACATCAACAACAAGGAAGCGGACAGCCTGACGCGGGCTTTTGCCAGGCTTGAGGGTGTCGGGATCACCGAGGCAATCGTGATCGCCATGCGCGAAGCTCTGGAGCGCCGACGCAATCGCGAGACGCCGCTGGAGACGGCGGCACGGCTCCGGGCCGAGTTCGGGATTGAGCTGAGCGAGCAGGCGCGCAAGCCGCTGCCGCGCTCGGTCTACGACGAATTGTCCGGCGAAGACTGATGTTCATCGATGCAGCGGCTATCGTTGCAATACTGAGCAACGAGGCCGAAGCCCAGCGCTGCGCGCAGGCGGTCATGAAGGCGTCGGCTCCGTTCACGTCGGCGATCGCGGTTTGGGAAGCCGCGATGGCGCTTTCGCGATCGGAAAAGCTGGCCGTACCGGTCGCCACAAGCTTCAAGATAGTCAGCCGTTTTCTCGAAGAGCGTGGAATCACCTTGCGGGAGCTTCCGCCTCCCTCTGACGCAGCATCTCTGTCAGTCGAGGCTGCGTCGCGGTTTCGCAACAACACTGGCCGCCTCAACATGGCCGACTGTTTCCACTACGCCTGTGCGCGCTACTACGCCGTTCCGATGCTTTCGACGGCGGACGAATTCCGCTTCACGGATCTGGAGACTGTTGCTTGACCGGCTGGGATCCCTTGCGCCCGATATTGCGGCGGATCATGCCGAAATCGGCGCCGCCGGTGGCGAAGGCGGTGACGAAGTAAAGCAGCGCCCCGCCGGCGACGAGCGCAAGCAGGGTTACCGCCTTGATCACCAGCGGCGAGCCGGAGCCGAGACTTGCGGCGAACCAGTGTTCGGCAAAATAGAGCGCCGCGGCCATCACCGCCGCCGACAGCACCAGCCGCGGGATGCGTTTCATGAGCGGCACGTCGCGGCCCCAATGGCCGCGCCGGATCAGCACGGCGAGCAGCATCGCCGCGTTGACCCAGCCTGCGACAGCGGAGGCAACGGCAATGCCGGGCGCGCCCATGGTCGGAAACAGCGTCAGCGCCGTCGTAATGTTAACCGCCACCGAGATGGCGGCGAAAATCATTGGCGTGCGCGTGTCCTCGCGGGCGAAATAGCCTGGGGTGAACGCCTTGATCAGCACGAAGGCCGGCAGGCCGAGGCCGAAGATCGCCAGGATTGCCGCGACCGTCGGCGTCGAATTGTTGGCGGCAAAGGCGCCGCGCTCATAGACCAGCCGCACGATCGGCTCGGACATGACCAGCAGCGCGGCCGCCGCCGGCAAGGTCATGAAAAGGGTAAACTCGACCGAGCGGTTCTGCAGATTGGCGGCCTCGACCAGATTGCCTGATTTCAGCGCCCGCGACAGTTCCGGCAAAAGCACGATGGCGACGGCGACGCCGACGACGCCCAGCGGCAGCTGGTAGACGCGGTCGGCATAGGCCAGCGACGACACCGCGCTGTCCTGCGCCGACGCGATCGCCGTGCCGATCAGCTGGTTGATCTGGGTGATGCCGCCGGTGATCGCCGCCGGCAGTGCCAGGATCAGCAGCCGCTTGACGTTCGGCGTCATCTTCGGCCGCCGGAAGCCGATCGAAATGCCGGCATGGCGCACCGCCGCCCAGACGATCGCCAGCTGCACCAGGCCGGCCGCCAGCACGCCCCAGGCCAGACCGAAACCAACGGTGCGGGCGTCCGAACCCTTGTACCAGGCATAGGCAAGCACGGCGATAAGGATGACGTTGAGGAACACCGGCGCCACCGCAGCGGCGAAATAGCGGCGCAGCGAATTCAGCATGCCGGCCATCATGGCGCCGAGCGACATGCAGATCAGGTAGGGGAACATGACGGTCGCCAGCGCCACCGTCGTCTCGAATTTTCCCGGCGTGTCGGCAAAGCCCGGCGCCACCAGGTAGCGCACGATCAGCGGCATCGCCAGTTCCATGGCGATGGTCAGCGCCAGAAGCGCCGTGAACAAGACGCCGAACACCTCTTCGGAAAAGCGCTTGGCGCCGTCGGTGCCGTGTGTCTCGATCTCCTTGGCGAACAGCGGCACGAAGGCGGCATTGAAGGCGCCTTCGGCGAACAGCCGGCGAAAGGTGTTGGGAAACTGGAAGGCGGCGTTGAAGGCGTCGGCGATCGGCCCGGTGCCGAGTGCGGCAGCCATCAGCATCTCGCGGCCGAAACCGAGGGCGCGGCTCATCAGCGTGCCGGAAGCGACCGTGGCGAATTTCTTGACAAGGCTCATGCGCTTGAAGACTGCCTGTGCGATTGGGGCAAATGGAAGGTAACAGTCACTCGGCGGCCGTTTTGGTCTTGCCGCGCTCGGACGCCGTGCCCTCGAGCACCGCGATCAGCCTGTTGCGGATGGTCGCGGTGCGCGACGGGCTGTCGATCTTCTGGCCGGTGAGATCGGTGACGTAGAACGTGTCGATGACCTTTTCGCCGAAGGTGGTGATGTGGGCCGAGGCGATGTCGAGCGACAGGTCCGACAACATGCCGGTGATCTCCGACAGAAGGCCCGGCCTGTCCAGCCCCTCGACCTCGATCACCGAGAAACGGTTCGACAGCGTGTTGCGGATCTCGGCGCGTGGCGGAATACGGAAAACCTTGGCGCCGCGCCGCGGCTTGGTGCGCTTCTCGATCATTTCGGGCAGCCAGCTCTTGCCCGACAGCACGTCCTCGATCAGCCGGCCGACGCGCTCGGCACGGCGGCGCTCGTCCTCGTCGAGGTCGAACTCCCTCGAGATCAGGATGGTGTCGAGCGCGCGGCCATCCGAGGTGGTGAATATCTGCGCGTCGACGATGTTGCCGCCGGCCGCGGCACAGGCGCCGGCAATCACCGAAAGCAGGCGCGGATGGTCCTGCGCCAGCACCGTGATCTCGGTCACCGCCTCGAACTGGTGGGTTTTCACCATGGTGGCGAGCTTCTTGCCGGCGTGATCGGCCTCGCGGATGAATTCGGCATGGCGGAGTTGGTCGGGAAGATCGACCGCCAGCAGATAGTTCTCGTAGTGCTGGCCGACATAACGCTTGCGGGCCTTTTCCGGCCAGTCGGCAAGCGCCTCGGCCAGTTGTTCGCGCGCCGCCGCCGTCCGTTTGGCGCGCGACACCTCCGAAAACCCGCCGGTCAACAAAAGCTCGGTCTCGTAATAGAGCGTACGCAGCAACTGGCCCTTCCAGCCGTTCCAGACCCCAGGCCCGACGCCGCGGATATCGCAGACGGTAAGCACAAGCAGCATCTTCAGCCGTTCGACCGACTGCACGATGGCGGCAAAATCCTCGATCGTCTTGCGGTCGTTGAGATCGCGGGTCTGCGCCGTCATCGACATGACGAGGTGGTTCTCGACCAGCCAGGCGACCGTTTCGGTGTCGGCCGGCGAGAGCCCCATATGCGGGCAGATGCGCCGGGCGATCCTGGCGCCGGCTTGCGAATGGTCCTCCGGCCTGCCCTTGGCGATGTCGTGCAGCAGCACGGCGACATAGAGCGCCTCGCGGCTCTTCTTCAGCCCCGGCATCAGCGAGTGGGCGAGTGGATGGATCTTTTCCCCGTCGCCGCGCTCGATCTCGGCCAGCACACCGATGCAGCGGATGAGGTGCTCGTCCACCGTGTAGTGGTGGTACATCGAGAACTGCATCATGGCGACGATCTTGCCGAAGTCCGGGATCAGCTTGGCAAGCAGTCCGGCCTCGTTCATGCGCCGTAGATTGAGCTCGGCGTTGCGGTCCGAGGTCAAGATGTCGAGGAACAGCCGGTTGGCTTCCTCGTCGCGCCGCAGTGCCTTGCCGACGAGGCCGAGCGAACGGGTCAACAGCTTCAGCGCATCGGGGTGAAATTCCAGGCCGTGCTTGTCGGCGAACCAGAACAGCCTGAGGAGATTGACCGGATCGCGCTCGAACACCTCGTCGTCGGCAATGTTGATGCGGTGGTTGTCGACGATGAAATCGGCCGTGCCGGCGAGCTTGCGCCTGCGGCGCGAAAAGGTGAGGAAGATGCGGTTGAAGCCCGGCACATGCTTGGCCTGCTCTTCTTCCAGCGCGGCGCAGAAAATGCGGGTCAGGTCGCCGACATCCTTGGCGACGAGGAAGTAATGCTTCATGAAGCGTTCGACCGCCGACAGGCCGGGATGGGTGGTGTAGCCCAGCCGCTCGGCAATGTCGCGCTGGATGTCGAAATGCAGCCGCTCCTCGGCCTTGCCGGTGAGGAAATGCATGTGGCAGCGCACCGCCCATAGGAAATCCTCGGCCTTCTGGAATTCCCTGTATTCGGCGTCGGTGAAGACGCCCTTGTCGACCAGTTCCTCGCCGGTGCGCACGCGGTAGAAATATTTGGCGATCCAGAACAGCGTCTGCAGGTCGCGCAGGCCGCCCTTGCCGTCCTTGACGTTGGGTTCGACCAGGTAACGGCTCTCGCCGGCCTTGGCGTGGCGCTCGTCGCGTTCGGCGAGCTTGGCCTGGACATATTCGGGGCCGGTGGTGCGCACCACCTCGTGGTCGAAGCGTTGCAAAAGCTCGTCATAGAGCTTTTGCTCGCCCCACAGGAAGCGCGCCTCCAGGATCGAGGTGCGGATGGTGATGTCGGTGCGCGACAGCCTAAGGCACTCGTCGATGTTGCGGGTGGCGTGGCCGACCTTCAGCCCGAGATCCCACAGCATGTAGAGCATGTATTCGACGATCTGCTCGCCCCATGGCGTCTGCTTGTAGGGCAGGAGGAACAGCAGGTCGATGTCGGACCCGGGCGCCAGCGTGCCACGGCCATAGCCGCCGACGGCCACGACCGCCATGCGCTCGGCCGATGACGGGTTTTTGACGCGATAGACATGGGTGGCGGCGAAGTCGTAGAGCGCGCGGATGATCTCATCCATCAGATGCGACAGCCGGGCGGCGCAGGCGGTACCGCTGCCATCGTCCATCAGCATGCGTTCGGCGACCGTGCGGCCGTCGGCGAGCCGGCTTTTGAGAAGCTTGAGAACGCCGCTGCGCGCGGCCTTGCCGGAGCCGTCGCCTGCCGACGCCTCGGTCAGTTCGGTCATCTCGCGGCGCAAGGCTTCGCCGTCGATCAGTTCCTCGAGCTTCAGGGATATTCTTGCCATAAATGCCGTTCGGCCTCGCCGTTTCGGCGGCGTCTATAGCGCGTTTTCGCGGCGCTGGGTATGGGGCGGACGGACGCGTTCTCCGCAGCCGTGGAACGGGACGATCGTCTCATGCCCGCGGCCGGTGCAGTTTGGGCCTGGCCACGAAAAATCGAAATCAGCCCTTGACCTTCCAGTTACTGGAAGCACTACCTCCGCCGCAACATCGAAATACAGGGGCTTTCGGCATGACGCATTCCGACCACCATCATCACGCCCATGGCAGCTGCTGCTCGGCAAAAGGCGCCTCGTCTGCTGCGGACGCCGTCGTCCGCGATCCGGTCTGCGGCATGACCGTCGATCCGGCTGCCGGCAAGCCGACGGCCGAGCATGACGGCCATCGCTATCATTTCTGCAGCGAGAGCTGCCGCGCGAAATTCGTCGCCGAGCCGGAAAAATACCTGACCGCAACCGATCCCGTCTGCGGCATGAGCGTCGATCGCGCCACGGCCAAGCACTTTTTGCGGCACGAGGGCCGGGGCTTCTATTTCTGCTCGGCCGCTTGCCAGGCGAAGTTCGAAACCGAGCCGGCAAAATATCTCGGCGACAGGCCGGCGCCGCAGCCGATGCCCAAGGGCACGCAATACACCTGCCCGATGCATCCGGAAATCATCCGCGACAAGCCCGGCTCCTGCCCGATCTGCGGCATGGCGCTGGAGCCGATGGGCGTGCCGACCGGCGACGAGGGACCTAACCCCGAACTGGTCGACTTCACCAGGCGCTTTTGGGTGAGCGCGGTGCTGTCCGTGCCGTTGCTGGTCATCGCCATGGCGCCGATGCTCGGCCTGACGTTCCAGGCCTTCATCGACGACCGCGCGAAGGTCTGGCTGGAGCTGGCGCTGGCCAGCCCAGTGGTGCTGTGGGCGGCATTCCCGTTCTTCCATCGCGGCTGGAACTCGGTCCTCAACCGCAGCCCCAATATGTGGACGCTGATTTCGCTCGGCGTCGGTGCCGCCTATCTCTACAGCGTCGTCGCCACGCTGTTTCCAGGCCTCTTTCCGCACCAGTTCCGCGGCCATGACGGCACCGTGCCGGTCTATTTCGAGGCGGCGGCGGTGATCGTCGCGCTGGTGTTCCTTGGCCAGGTGCTGGAATTGCGCGCCCGCGAGAAAACCGGCTCGGCGATCCGCGCGCTGCTCGACCTGGCGCCGAAGACGGCGCGGCAGATCGGCGCGGACGGTTCCGAAAACGACGTGCCGCTCGAAACCGTCAAGGCCGGCGACCGCTTGCGCATCCGCCCAGGCGACGCCGTGCCGGTCGACGGCACTGTGCTCGAAGGACGCTCTTCCATCGATGAATCGATGATCACAGGCGAGCCGCTGCCGGTCGAAAAGACCGAAGGCGACAACCTCACCGGCGGCACGCTCAACAAGAACGGCTCGCTGATCATGCGCGCCGACAAAGTCGGCGCCGAGACGACGCTGGCGCGCATCGTCGAGCTTGTCGCCAAGGCGCAGCGTTCACGCGCGCCGATCCAGGGGCTGGCCGACCGCGTCTCGTTCTACTTCGTCCCGGCCGTCGTTCTGGTCGCGATCATTGCGTTCGTCGCCTGGGCGATCGTCGGACCGGAACCCAGCCTGGTGTTTGCCATCGTCTCGGCGGTCTCGGTGCTGATCATCGCCTGCCCGTGCGCGCTCGGCCTTGCCACGCCCATGTCGATCATGACCGCCACCGGACGCGGCGCGCATGCCGGCGTGCTGATCAAGGAAGCGGCGGCGCTCGAGCGCTTTGCCTCGGTCGATACGCTGATCGTCGACAAGACGGGAACGCTGACCGAAGGCCGGCCGCGGCTGACCGATGTCGTCGCTTTCGAAGGGATGGCGCAAGACGATCTGCTTGCGCTCGCCGCCGGACTGGAAAAAGGCTCGGAGCATCCGCTGGCCGAGGCGATCGTCGACGGCGCCCGCGAACGCGGGGTGAATATCCCGGACGCCGGCGGTTTCGAGGCCGTCACCGGCAAGGGCGTTTCCGGCACGGTTTCGGGGCAGAAGGTGGCGCTCGGCAATGCCGCGATGATGGCCGATCTCGGCATCGACACGGCGTCGGTCCTGGCCAGTGCCGAGGCGCTGCAGGCCGACGGCAAGACCGCGATGTTCGTTGCTGTCGGCACCCGGCTCGCCGGCCTCGTCGCCGTCGCCGACCCGATCAAGGCGACCACCGCCGAGGCGATCAAGGCGCTGCATGACAGCGGGCTGAAGATCGTCATGGCGACCGGCGACAACGAGCGCACGGCGAAAGCCATCGCCGCCAAGCTCGGCATCGACGAGGTGCGTGCCGGGCTTTTGCCCGAGCAGAAGGGTGCGCTGGTCGAGGAATTGCGTGCAAACGGCGCCGGCGTCGCCATGGCCGGCGACGGCGTCAACGATGCGCCAGCACTCGCCGCTGCCGATGTCGGCATCGCCATGGGCACCGGCGCCGATGTCGCGGTCGAGAGTGCAGGGATCACGCTGGTCAAGGGCGATCTCAACGGCATCGTCCGAGCCCGCACGCTTGCCCAGGGCACGATCCGCAACATCCGCCAGAACCTGTTTTTCGCTTTCCTCTACAACGTGCTTGGCGTGCCGGTCGCCGCCGGCGTGCTCTATCCGCTCACCGGCACGCTGTTGTCGCCGATGATTGCGGCGGCGGCGATGAGCCTATCGTCGGTTTCGGTGATCTCCAACGCGTTGCGGCTCAGGACGTTGAAACTCTGAGTCGACTGCCCAGATAGACCCTGTTCAAAAAAGGAGACGATGAATGACCTTGGCCAAGAAGATCGTGCTGCTGATGATGGCGGCGGGAATGCTGCTTGCCGTTTTCCTCGAAAGCGTTCCGGCGCAAGCCGAGGAGATGAAACACGACATGGGCGCGATGGGCGCGCAGGGCCCTTCGACCGAAGGCTACAAGGCGGCGATGGACAAGATGCATACCGACATGATGGCAATCGAATATTCCGGCAATGCCGACGTCGATTTCGCCCGCGGCATGATCCCGCATCACCAGGCGGCGATCGACATGGCCAAGGTCGAGCTCGCCAATGGCAAGGATCCGGAAATCCGCAAGCTGGCCGAAGCGGTGATCGCCGCGCAGCAGGCCGAAATCAAGCAGATGCAGGACTGGCTTGCCGCCCATCCGGTGAAGTAGGCGTCACGCTGTCGGGGAATCCGGGCGAGAGGCTTCACCTGGATTTCTGCTTCACCTGGATTTCCCTTGGCGGCTATGGTGCTATCCGGGCCTCGGACTGGAGCATGCCATGCCATCGACGATAAGAACGACCACCCTGCCCTGCGGCGAAGCTGTGCCGGTGCTCGGCCAGGGCACCTGGAAGATGGGCGAAGACGGCCGCCGCCGTGGCGACGAGGCCAATGCCCTGAAGCTCGGGCTGGATCTCGGCATGACGCTGATCGACACCGCCGAAATGTATGCCAGCGGCGGCGCCGAGCAGGTGGTGGCGGAGGCCATCGCCGGACGCCGCGACGAGGTTTTCCTGGTCTCCAAGGTGCTGCCGTCCAATGCCTCGCGCACCGGCGTGAAACGGGCATGCGAGAACAGCCTGAGGCATCTCGCCACCGACCGAATCGATCTTTATCTGCTGCATTGGCCGGGCAGCGTGCCTTTGATGGAAACGGTAGAGGCGTTCGAAGCGTTGAAGGCAGCCGGCAAGATCCGCCACTGGGGCGTCAGCAATTTCGATACCGGCGAGATGGAGGAGCTGGTCCGGTTGCCGGCCGGCGGCAACGTCCAGACCAACCAGGTGCTCTACAATCTGTCGCAGCGCGGCGTCGAGTTCGACCTCGCCCCGTGGAGCTGGGAACGCGGCATGCCGCTGATGGCCTATTCGCCGGTCGATCAGGGGGTATTGGCGCGCAACGCCAGGTTAGATGCCATCGCCGCCCGCCACGGTGCGACGCCGGCGCAGATCGCGCTTGCCTGGGTGATGGCGCAGGACGGGGTGATTGCTATTCCGAAGGCCAGTCGCCCGGAGCATATCCGGCAGAATGTCGCGGCGTTGGAGATCGAGCTCACGAGCGAAGATTTCGGCGAAATTGACCGCGCTTTTCCGCCACCGAGGCGGAAGCAGGGCTTGGCGATGATTTGAGGGTTCGCGCAGTACAAGGTTTGCGATCCTTCGCGCCCCCCTCTGTCCTGCCGGACATCTCCCCCACGAGTGGGGAGATTGGACGTCGCATCGGCTTTCGCCAACTTCAAACGAAGAAAAGACGCTGCCAGCGAAGCTGCCAATCTCCCCCCTTGAGGGGGAGATGTCCGGCAGGACAGAGGGGGGTGCCGTAGAGCGCTATCGGACGAGCACTACTTCCCAGCCATCCCCTTCAGCCGGTACAGCGCCTCCAGCGCTTCCCTTGGCGTCATCTCGTCGGGATTGATCTCCGCTAGCGCCAAACCCAGCCCATCACTCTTCGCCGGCTTCGACGCCTCCCGCTTCGCCGCCACGGAAAACAGCGGCAGGTCGTCGACCAGACGGTTGGCCTTGCCCGAGACCTCGCCTGCTTCAAGCTGGTGCAGCACTTCCTTGGCCCGGCCGACGACGGCCTCTGGCAGGCCGGCCAGCCGCGCTACCTGGACGCCGTAGGAACGGTCGGCCGCACCCTTGCCGACCTCGTGCAGGAAGACCACGTCGCCCTCCCATTCCTTGACCCGCATGGTGACGTTGGAGAGCCGCGGCAATTTTCCGGCCAGCGCCGTCATCTCGTGGAAATGCGTGGCGAAGATCGCCCGGCAGCGGTTTTTCTCGTGCAAATATTCGACCGCCGCCCAGGCGATCGACAGGCCGTCGAAAGTGGCGGTGCCGCGGCCGATCTCGTCGAGGATGACCAGTGCGCGTTCGCCTGCCTGGTTGAGGATCGCCGCCGTCTCGACCATCTCGACCATGAAGGTGGAGCGGCCGCGCGCCAGATCGTCGGAGGCGCCGACCCGCGAAAACAGCCGGTCGACGACGCCGATATGGGCTGATGCCGCCGGCACGAAGGAGCCGGTCTGGGCGAGGATGGCGATCAGCGCGTTTTGCCTGAGGAAGGTCGATTTGCCGCCCATATTGGGGCCGGTCAGCAGCCAGATCGCGCCGGCCTTGGCATCGCCTTGCGGCGACAGATCGCAATCATTGGCGACGAACGGGCCTTCGCCGGAACGCCGCAGCGCCTGTTCGACCACCGGATGACGTCCACCCGAAATCTCGAAGGCAAGGCTCGCATCGACCAGCGGCCGGCACCAGGCCTCGCTCTCGGAAAGCAAGGCAAGTGCGGCCGAAACGTCGAGCACGGCGAGCGCTTCGGCGCCGGCACGGATCGTGTCGGCCTGGCCGACCACTTCCGCCGTCAGCGCCTCGAAAGCGGCAAGCTCGATCGCCAGCGCCCGGTCGGCGGCGTTGGCGATCTTGGTTTCCAGTTCGGCGAGTTCCGTGGTGGTGAAGCGCATGGCGTTGGCCATGGTCTGGCGATGGATGAAGCGCGCCTTGGCGCCGTCGCTGCCGGTCATCAGCGCATGGTGGTTAGCGGTGACTTCGATATAATAGCCGAGCACATTGTTGTGCCTGATCTTCAGCGAGCGGATGCCGGTCTCGTCGATCAGCGAACGCTCCAGCCCGGCGATCACCTTTCGCGACTCGTCGCGCAGTGCCCGCATCTCGTCGAGTTCGGCGTGGTAGCCGCCGCGGACAAAGCCGCCGTCGCGCTTCAGCAGAGGCAGCTCGTCGCTGAGCGCCTGTGCCAGATGCGTCGCCAGATCACTGGGCAGTGCCTTGATAGCTCCCAACGCCGCGGTCAGTTCGGCCGGCAATGCGGTTTGGCCGAACAGTTCGGCGATGGCGCCGGCCGCTTCGAAACCGGCGCGCAGCGCGCCGAGGTCGCGCGGGCCGCCGCGGTTGAGCGCCAGCCTGGACAGCGCCCGCGGCATGTCGGCGACGCTCTTCAGGCTTGCCCGCACTGCCTGGCAGAGGCGCGTTTCGGAGCGGAAGAACGACACCGAGTCCAGCCTTGCGGCGATGGCCGCCGGGTCGGTCAGCGGCGCCGTCAAGCGGTCGGCGAGCAGCCTTGCGCCGCCACCGGTCACCGTGCGGTCGATCGCCTTGAACAGCGACCCGTCGCGGCTGCCGGACAGCGTGCGCAGCAGCTCCAGATTGGCGCGCGTCGCCGGGTCGATGAACAGCGTCGAGCCCTGCTCCTCGCGCTCCGGCCGCGACAGCGGCGGCCGCTCGGCCTTCTGCGTCTTTTCGACATAGGCGATGACGCCTGAGATCGCCGACAGCTCGGCGCGCGAAAACGTGCCGAAACTATCCGGCGTTGCCACCTCGAAGAAGCGGGCGATGCGGCCGGCGGCCGAAGCCGAATCGAACAGTGACGGCGGCTGCGGGCTGGCGACGCGGCCGAGCACGTCGAACACCGGTTTCAGCTCCGGGTCGTAAAACACCGGCTCGGCGACGATCAGCTCGCGCGGATCGACACGGAAGACGTCGGCGAGCAGCCGGTCGGCGGTGGTCTCGGCGACGCGGAAGACACCGGTCGAGATCTCGATCCAGGCCAAGGCGAAAGCGTGCTCTGCCCCACCCTTGACCCGTCCCAGCGCCATCAGAAAACTCGATTCCGACGGCGCCAGCAATTTGTCCTCGGTGATGGTGCCGGGCGTTACCAGCCGCACCACGTCGCGGCGCACCACCGATTTGCCGCCGCGCTTCCTGGCCTCCGCCGGATCCTCGATCTGCTCGCAGACAGCGACGCGGAACCCCTGGCCGATCAGCTTCTGCAGATAATCGTCGGCGGCATGCACCGGCACGCCGCACATCGGGATGTCGAGCCCCTGATGCTTGCCGCGCTTGGTCAGCACGATGCCGAGCGCCCGGCTTGCCTTCTCGGCGTCGTCGAAGAACAGCTCGTAGAAATCGCCCATGCGGTAGAACAGCAGCGAATCCGGGTTCGCCGCCTTGATCTCGATATACTGCTCCATCATCGGCGTCGCCGGCGCGAAGGCCGGCGTGGCATCGTCGCTTCGAATGGGCGTCTCGTCGTTCAAGAAGCTGCTTCCAAAATTTTCCAAGCCATGCTTGGCGGTTTACAGCGGCGAAGTGTAGCCTTAATCCCGAACCTTCCACAAAAGAAAGCATGCGCACCCATCTCAAGCGGTGCCGTACGGGCGAGGAAACCAAAAGTACCATGGCCAAGAAAACCGAAAGCAACGGGCCCTCCGTCAGCGCCCAGGAGGCGTTGGAATTCCACGCCATGGGCCGTCCGGGCAAGCTGGAGATCGTCGCCACAAAACCGATGGCGACGCAGCGCGATCTCAGCCTCGCCTATTCGCCGGGCGTCGCGGTGCCGGTTCTCGCCATCGCCGAGGACCCGAGCCGCGCCTTCGACTACACGGTTCGCGGCAACATGGTCGCCGTCATCTCCAACGGCACCGCTATCCTCGGCCTCGGCAATCTCGGCGCGCTGGCCTCGAAGCCGGTGATGGAAGGCAAGGCGGTGCTGTTCAAGCGCTTCGCCGATGTCGATTCCATCGACCTCGAGGTCGACACCGAGGATGCCGACGAATTCATCAACTGCGTGCGCTTTCTCGGCCCCTCCTTCGGCGGCATCAACCTCGAGGACATCAAGGCGCCGGAATGCTTCATCATCGAGCAGCGGCTGCGCGAGCTGATGGACATCCCGGTCTTCCATGACGACCAGCACGGCACCGCCATCATCTCGGCCGCCGGCCTGATCAACGCGCTGGAAATCACCGGCCGCGACATGAAGACCACGAAAATGGTCTGCAACGGCGCCGGCGCTGCCGGCATCGCCTGCATCGAATTGATGAAGGCGATGGGCTTTGCGCCAGAAAATATCATCCTGTGCGACACCAAGGGCGTCGTCTTCCAGGGTCGCACCGAAGGCATGAACCAGTGGAAGTCGGCGCACGCCGTGAAAACCGGCGCGCGCTCGCTGGCCGAGGCGCTGGACGGCGCCGACGTGTTCCTCGGCCTCTCGGCCAAGGGCACGCTGACCACCAGGATGGTGCAGTCGATGGCCAAGAACCCGATCATCTTCGCCATGGCCAATCCCGACCCCGAGATCACGCCTGAGGAGGTCGCCGAGATCCGCACCGACGCCATCATGGCGACGGGACGGTCCGACTATCCCAACCAGGTCAACAACGTGCTTGGCTTCCCCTACATCTTCCGCGGCGCGCTCGATGTGCGGGCGACCACCATCAATGACGACATGAAGATCGCCGCGGCCAAAGCGCTCGCCGAACTGGCGCGCCAGGACGTGCCCGACGACGTCGCCGCCGCCTATCAGGGCATGCGGCCGAAATTCGGCCCCAACTACATCATCCCGGTGCCGTTCGACCCGCGCCTGATCTCGGCCATTCCGATCGCGGTGGCCAAAGCGGCGATGGACTCCGGCGTCGCGCGCAAGCCGATCCTCGATCTCGACCGCTACGCGCAGGAGCTTTCCGCCCGCCGCGACCCGATCGCCTCGACGCTGCAGCGCATCTACGACCGCGTCCGCCGCCAGCCCAAGCGCATCGTCTTTGCCGAGGGCGAGGAGGAGCAGGTGATGCGCGCCGCCGTCTCCTATGTGAACCAGCGGCTCGGCACCGCCATCCTGCTCGGCCGCGACGACATCATCAAGGAAAACGCCAGGAATGCCGGCATCGATCTCGGCAAGCAAGGCATCGAGATCATCAATGCGCGGCTGTCGCGGCGCAACTCGGTCTACACCGACTATCTCTACGAGCGCATGCAGCGCAAAGGCTTTCTGTTCCGCGACTGCCAGCGGCTGATCAACAACGACCGCAACCATTTCGCCGCCTGCATGGTGGCGCTGGGCGATGCCGACGGCATCGTCACCGGCGTTACCCGTAACTATTCGACGGCGCTCGACGACATCCGCCGCGTCATCGACGCAAGGCCCGGCCACTGCGTCATCGGCGTGTCGATCGTGCTCGCGCGGGGTCGCACCGTCCTCGTTGCCGACACCGCGGTGCACGACATGCCTGATGCCGTCGAGATCGCCGACATCGCCGAGGAGGCCGCCGGCTTCGCCCGCCGCATGGGCTACGAGCCGAGGCTCGCCATGCTCGCCTATTCGACCTTCGGCCATCCGCAGGGCGAACGCTCCGAGCGCGTCCAGGAAGCGGTGCGCATCCTCGACAAGCGCCGCGTCGATTTCGAGTATGACGGCGAGATGGCCGCCGACGTGGCGCTCAACGCCCGCGCCATGGCGCAGTATCCGTTCATCAGGCTGACCGGCCCGGCCAATGTGCTGATCATGCCGGCCTTCCACTCGGCCTCCATCTCGACCAAGATGCTGCAGGAGCTCGGCGGCTCGACCGTCATCGGCCCGCTGCTGGTCGGCCTGAACAAGCCGGTTCAGATCGTCTCGCTGAATGCCAAGGACAGCGACATCGTCAATATGGCGGCGATCGCGGCGTATAGCGCGGGGGCTTGAGGAGCGCGTAGCGGCAGCACCTCTTTCCTTCTCCCCCTGTGGGAGAAGGTGGCCGAGCGAAGCTCGGTCGGATGAGGGGTGCTCCAGCTTGGCACCGACGGCGATCCGTCCAGCACCCCTCAACCGTCTCGGCGCTGCGCGCCGATCCACCTTCTCCCACAAGGGGAGAAGGGAGAGGCGCTCCTACAACAACCCCGCCTGCTCGGCCTCGCGGCGCAGGTTCTGCCTCGGCCTTGGGCCGATTTGCTGGATGACCAGCCCGGCAGCCAGCGAGCCGAGATTGCCGCACTGCTTCAGGCTGCGGCCTTGCGTGTAGCCATAGAGGAAGCCGGCGGCGTAGAGGTCGCCGGCGCCGGTGGTGTCGACCAGCTCGCGGATCCTGGTCGCATTGATGGTGACGGTCTCGTCGCCGCGCACGATGACCGAGCCCTTTTCCGAGCGGGTGACGGCGGCGATCTTGCAGTCCTTGCGGATCCGCGCCAGCGCCTCGTCGAAGGAAGCGGTCTGGTAGAGCGACTTGATCTCGTGGCTATTGGCAAAGACGATGTCGACGGTGCCGGAGCGCATGAGATCGAGGAACTCGTCGCGGTAGCGGTCGACGCAGAACGAGTCCGACAATGTCATCGACACTTCGCGCCCGGCGGCGTGGGCGAGCTTAGCCGTCTGCCGGATCGCTTCCTTGGCGCGCGGCGGGTCCCACAGATAGCCCTCGAAATAAGTGACGGCGGCGCCCGACGCCTTGTCGGCCTCGACGTCCTCCGGGCCGAGCTCGACGCAGGCGCCGAGATAGGTGTTCATCGAGCGCTCGCCGTCCGGCGTGACGAAGATCATCGAGCGCGCCGTCGGTGGCTCGCCGCTGAGCGGCCTGGTGTCGAAGGCGACGCCCTGGGCATGGATGTCGTGCGCGTAGATTTCGCCGAGCGCGTCGTTCGAGACCTTGCCGAAGAAGGCGGCGCGGCCGCCGAAGCTGGCAACGCCCGCCGCCGTGTTGCCGGCGCTGCCGCCCGAGGCTTCGATGGCCGGGCCCATGCGGCTGTAGAGCAGTTCGGCGCGCCTCGTGTCGATCAAATTCATCGCGCCCTTGATGATGCCGTTGGTCTCCAGGAACGCCTCGTCGCACTGGGCGATGATGTCGACGATGGCATTTCCGACACAAAGCACGTCATAGTCCGGCATCAATTCATGTCTCCGCCAAAAACCCACCGGCTTTCTGCCACGCCGGGCGCGGGCGGGTCTAGCGGTTTGATGCGGCTTTGCCTAGGCCGCGAGTTATAAATCCGGGCAGAACGCATGCTTCGTATCGCGCGGTTTGCGCTTGTCTCGCGACCTGTCTCCGCCTATCCCGAAATATCGCCCATGGGCCTCGTTTGACATGGAATTGGAAACGCCGTGATCCTCGACGCCGCCCGTGCCGCCTTGAGCCGGCTGTTCTCGCCCGAATTCCGTTCTGTGTTCCTGAAGACGCTGGGGCTGACCTTGCTGGCGCTGGCGGCGCTTTGGTTCGGGATCAAGAGCTTGTTCGAATGGCTGGCCTGGCCGTGGATCGATGCATGGCTGCCCGCCCTACCCTCCTGGGCCGGATGGCTGGGCGCCGTCGTCGCCGGCATCGGCCTTGCGCTGGGCTTGGCGCTGCTCATCGCGCCGGTGACGGCGATCATCGCCGGCCTGTTCCTCGACGACGTCGCCGAAGTGGTCGAGCGCACGGATTATCCAAACGACCCGCCCGGCCGCGCCGTGCCGGCGTTGCGCTCGCTGGTGCTGGCGATCCGATTTTTCGGCGTCGTTATCCTCGGCAACATCGTCGCCCTGCTGCTGCTCTTGGTGCCGGGCGTGAACATCGCCGCTTTCTTCATCGTCAATGGGTATCTGCTCGGACGCGAGTTCTTCGAATTCGCCGCCATGCGCTTTCGCCCGGAGGCCGAGGCCAAGGCGCTGCGCAGAAAGCACTCCATCACCGTGTTCCTGGCCGGGCTGGTGGTCGCCGCTTTCCTCGCCGTGCCGCTACTCAATCTTCTGACGCCGCTGTTCGCCGCCGCCATGATGGTGCACCTGCACAAGGCGATCTCGGCACGGGAAGGGAGCTATCTCAGCAGAAAACCCCTGCCCAGTTCGTCGTCGTCCTCGACGATGAATTCGGCCCGCCCTGAGTAATAGGCGCGGCCGCCGACGCGGGCGATGATGGCGTCATGCGGCCCGGCTGTGGCCGTGCGTACGACGGCGCCGGAAAAGCGCGAGCCGGCGATGCTCTCGAACAGCCGCGTCCGGCCAATCTCGATTTGGCCCTTGGCGTGCATGGCCGCCAGCCGCGCGGTGACGCCGGAGCCGGTCGGCGAACGGTCGACCTCCGCCTCGGCGAAAACGCAGATGTTTTTGGTCGGCGTATCGGAGAACGCATCCTGTCCGTCGGTCAGGATGGTGCCGTAGAGAAAGGCGAGATCGGCATGGTCGGGATGCGACAGCGGCAATTCGGCCTTGAGCTTATTGGTCAGCGCGGTCGCTGCATCGACGAAATCGCGCACCCGGTTCTGGCCGAATTCCAGCCCGAACTGGCGGCAGTCGGCCAGTGCATAGAAGGCGCCGCCATAGGCGATGTCGAAGCCGACCGGACCATAGCCCGGCAGCTCGATCCGCTGGTTGCCGGCGAACAGAAACGCCGGCACGCTTTCGAAGGACACCGCGCCGGCCTTGCCGTCCCTTACCTCGACCGCAGCCGAAATCAGCCCGCATGGCGCCTCGACATTGACGGTCGTCATCGGCTCGCGTGGCGCCACCAGCCGCTCGTCGACGGCGTAGCGGCCGAGCGCGACGATGGCGTGGCCGCACATCGTCGAATAGCCCTCATTGTGCATGAACAGCACCGCGAGGTCGGCGCCCGGCAGGTCGGGCTCCACCAGCAGCGCGCCATACATGTCGTAATGGCCGCGCGGCTCGAACATCAGGATCTTTCTGAGATGATCGAGATGGTCGCGCACATAGGCACGCTTTTCGAGGATCGTGCCCTTGGGAATGTCGGGGTAGCCGCCGGTGACGATCCGCAGCGGCTCGCCGCCGGTGTGCATGTCGACGACGGTGAGCGTCATTCGCCGGGCCCCGCCTAGGCGGAAGATTTGGCAAACAGCGCCTGCAGCTTGCCGAACGGCATGGCGGCGCGGGTGAAGCCGAAGGTGCCATCCTGCTGGATCTCGCGCGCCGCGGTCTCCAGCATGCCGAAAGCAAAATTGGTCAGCCATGGGCCGAGCGAGATGCGCTTTACCCCAGCCATGGCAAGATCGGCGATGGTGAAGCCGGGCCTAGCCATGACGTTCACGGGCTTGGTCAGCGCCGAGCAGACGGTTCGCACCATCTCGATGTCGCCCAGGCCCGGTGCATAGAGCACGTCGGCACCGGCTTTCTCGAAGGCCTGCAGCCGCTTGATCGTGTCGTCGAGATCGGGCTTGCCCCACAGGAAATTCTCGGCCCGCGCGGTGAAGACGAAATCGCGTTTCAGTGCCCGTGCCGCTTCCGCCGCCGCCGCGACGCGATCGACGGCATGCGAAAAATCATAGATCGGCTTGGCGGGCTCGCCGGTATGGTCCTCGATCGAGCAGCCAGCGAGGCCAGCCGCCTCGGCGGCGAAGATGGTCTCGCCGGCACTTGTCGCGCTGTCGCCCTTGCCCTTTTCGAGGTCCGCCGAAACCGGCAGCCCGGTCGCCGCCGACACTTCACGGCAATGATGGATCATCGCCTCGAATGTCACCGCGCCGTCCGGCAGGCCGCGCGAAAAGGCAAAGCCGGCGCTGGTCGTGGCCAGCGCCTTGAAGCCGAATGAGGCCAAGAGCTTGGTCGTGCCGACGTCCCATGAATTGGCCATGACGAAGATCGATGTATGCAGGTCGCGAAAAATCTTGCCCTTATCCATGGATGCTCCCCTCCGGTGCGGATTATGAAGGAAATTCTAGCCCGGCGGAACGCGCCGGGCAAACAAATGCGGTTGGCTCAGAAGCGTTTGGCGTTCTCTCCTGCCAATCGGTCCAGCGCATCGGAATCCTTGACGTAACGCGAAGCGTTTTTGCCCCAATGATAGGTGACGGAAATGTCGCGTGAAGACGCCTCTGGCGGCGGCTGGCCGTCGCAGCTTTCATCGCCCGGCACTGTCGCGTCGGTCACCGTAACCTTGATGGCTGCATAGGGCTGGCCGTCGGCAATCGCCTGGAAGGCCGCATTCTGCGTCCTTCGGTTGGTGCAGAGGTTTTCGTCGAACGTATAGATCATGTCGATCAGCTCGAACCTGTCGTTGCGGACCATGACCAGCGGCGCGATCACATAGCCCTGGCTCGAATTGAAATGCGTGCTCGTGGTGATGATGACGTCATCGCCGGGCCCGATCGACAGCTTGCCCGGATCGCGAAAGTAGGTGCTGCGGTCGACGGCAACATTGACCGCGTCGAGCAAGGCCGGCTTGCCGGTGATGTCGTAGAGTGCCAGCACTGCATAACCCTCGGCGCTGTCAGGCGAGTCGCCGAGGTCGAGCAGCATCGCCAGCCGGTCCTTGCCGCCGGCCTTGATGTCGAGCACGTCGGCGCTGGAAAGACCCGACGTCGCCGGCGGCGAGCCGTCGTAGTCCGGTCCAGCGATGTGGCGCATCTCGATCGGCATCGAACCCCGGAAAAAGCCGGCCTTGTCCGCGGCCAGATCGGGAATGACCATCCTGGCGAGATCGAGATAGGTGACATCGCCGTGGCCGGGGACGGCGCTGCCGAGCTCCGGGAAGCTGACGGCCTCCGCGCCGGCCGTCGTCCAAAGACAGGGCAGCAGCAGGCAAGCAACGATGAAACGAAGCAGGGAGAAGGTCATGCGCGCGCGCTCGTTATGTCGGGCGCGCGCAAGCTATAGCATTTTGCGGCCAAGAGGAAACACTTGGCGTTGCCTCACTATGTTGGTTTGGCTTGGCTCGCCAGGGTCTGCTGGAAAACCGGCACCAGCTGATCCATGGCGGCTGCGAGCCACGTGCCGAGTTCGTCGGGCAGAGTATCGTGAATCCAGACCAGGCGGCTCCGGCCCTCGCCCTCGGCAAAGACCTGCATGGAGGTGTTATCGTGAGTGACCTCGTCGCCGAGCCATCCCCACACGATCCGCCGGCCCTGCTCGTCGCGGGCGATGAGCCGCTCTCGCACGATCTTGCCGTCGGCGAAAGTAAGGACCCGTACGTCGCCCTCATCCACCCGGCAATCGACGAAAACGCCTGGGGCTATCCGTTGGGCGCCGCCGGCGAAGTCGCCCACCGTCGCCCATACGCTTTCCGGTGAAGCATCTACGATGATTTCCCTGACTATCGAAGCCATGTTTCGCCTTCCCTTCGTTAACAGGTAGACCTGTCTGTCTACATATGGATGTATACAGACCTGTCTGCTATACGGTCAAGGCATGTCCGCAGCCCGAATCAACGATCGTCCCGAAAGTCTTGCGCGCCGCCGCATCCTCGAAACGGCGACCGCGCTGTTTTCTCTGGAGGGGGTGCGCACAGTCGGCATCGACCGCATCATCGCCGAGGCCGGCGTTGCGAAGGCGACGTTCTATCATCACTTCGCGGCCAAGGACGACCTCGTCCGCGCCTATATCGAGGAGATCAGCAAGGGAGGACGGGCGGCAATCGCGAGCCTTGGCCGGCGGCCACCTCGCCTGATGATCCTTGCCGTATTCGATCTCATCGCCGACGCGGCGGATCAGCCGGGCTACCGCGGCTGCCCGTTCCAAAATGCCGCGGCCGAATACCCCGACCCGAGGAGCCCGGTTCGCGAGGCAATCGATAAGCATCGTCACTGGAAGTGGGGCATCCTCAGGGATCTGCTGATCGCTGACGCAAATCCCGATCCGGACCGCACCGCGGACGCGCTAACAGTGGCGGCCGACGGCCTGCTTGTCGTCAGTCATCTCGACAGGCCGGCCAATCTGCGCACTCTCATACGCGACACGGTCGACCGAGTACTTGGGGCGCCGCGCCCGGTCTGAGATCTGGCGCGCATGCAGCCTGCGCAAAGGCGATCAGTGGATCGGCACCAGCCCGGCCAGTTTACGCATGTCGTCGAACAGGATGCCTCCGGCTTCGATCAGTCCATCGCGGTCGGAAAGCGGGTCGCCGTGGTAGGAATAGACGCGCATGCCGGCGGCGATGCCGGCTGCCGTGCCGGCGACGCTGTCCTCGATGACGATGCAGTCGGCGGGCGCGAAGCCCATCGTCGCTGCCGCATGCAGGAAGAGGTCGGGGAACGGCTTGCCACGCGAGACCATGGTCGAGCTGAACAGCGCATGCTCGAAAAGCGGCAGCAGCCCGGTCTGGCCGAGCGTGATGTGCATTTTGGACACCCGTGCCGACGAGGCGACACAGGTGGCGATGCCGGCGGCGTGCACGGTTTCGATGAACTCGCGAACGTTGGGGATGGCCTCGACGCCATGCGCGAACAGGTCCGGCAGGCCGGCGTTCCAGCGCTCGACGAAATCGGCGCCGAGGCTGACGCCGGTCGCCTCGACTTCCTTCTGCACCGAGACCATGCTGCGGCCGGAGAAATTCTTGCGGCAATATTCGAAGCTGGCCGGAAAGCCGGCCGCGGTCAGCCATTCGGCGAGGCGCCGATTGGCCAGGTTCTCGGTGTCGACCAGAACCCCGTCGCAATCGAAGATGACGAGCTTGGGTATTTTCATCAGGCCGTGCCGGTCGATCCGAAGCCGCCCGAGCCGCGCGTTGTGCCGCCAGCCAATGTGCGCTCCTCGACGGTCGCCTGCGTCACCGGGGCGAAGACGATCTGGGCGATCCGCATGCCGCGCGTCACCGCGAAATCCTCGTCGCCGAGATTGATCAGCAGCACCTTGACCTCGCCGCGATAGTCGCTGTCGATGGTGCCCGGCGTGTTGAGGCAGGTGAGCCCGTGCTTGAAGGCGAGGCCCGAACGCGGCCGGACCTGGCCTTCGACGCCCTCCGGAATTTCCAGGACCAGCCCGGTCGGCACCAGCGCACGCTTTCCCGGCAGGATCAAAAGCGGCCTGTCGTCCGGGACGGCGGCGCGCAGGTCCATGCCGGCGGCGCCCGAGCTTTCATAGGCCGGAAGCGGCAAGCCCTCGCCATGCGGCAGCCTGACGAAGCCGACAGCCGGACCGATGACGGAGGTGGGATAAAGTGCTGCGCGCATGAGGCTGATCCTATCGTCGCGAACGCCGGTTCAGTCAACTCGGCGGCAATGCTATCAACGGCTTTCTTTCAGCACAGTTCCGCTTCAGCGCAGCTCCATCGGAACGACCGTGGTCTCCTTGATCTCCTCCATGACGAAGGAGGCCGAAACGTCCGACAGCGCCACCTTGGCGATCAGCCGCTGGTAGAGCCGGTCATAGGCCTTCACATCGGCAACGCGGGCGCGCAGGACATAGTCGAGATCGCCGGACATGCGGTAGGCGCCGGTGATCTCGGCAAAGCCGGTCACCGCCGCTCGGAATCTTTGCAGCCAGTCGGGATCGTGGTTCGAGGTGCGGATCAGGATGAACACCGAAAGGCCGAGCCCAAGCTTGTCGGCGTCGACCAGCGCCACCCGGCCGGTGATGACGCCGTCTTCCTCCAGCCGCTTCACCCGGCGCCAGCAGGCATTGCGCGACAGCGATATTCTTGCCGAGAGCTGGTCGACGGACAGCGTGCCGTCGCGTTGCAGCTCGGCCAGCAATCTCCGGTCTATTTCGTCGATTTCCGGCGCCATGTGGGATGTTTGTCCCAAAATTCAGCCTTTCACAAGGACAATTTGAGACCGATGAACCGAACACCCATGCCAGTATACTCATCGCCGGCTCTTCATGCCGGCAGGAGGGATCGACATGACGGCACGGCTCGCAAGACTTTTCACCTCTCACCCGGCCGCGGTCGGCGAGAGCTATTTCGGCCATATGGCTTTCGCCGCATGGTTCTCGTCGCGATTGTTCATGGCGGCGTTTGCCGCGCTCGTTCATGCTTTCTTGCCGTTTCTGTTCGAGACCACGGCAAGCGGCATCATCCGTGAGCTCTATGAGCGGACGCACAACAGGGGACGGTAGGCCGTAGAGGCGCCGAGCGCGGCGAGGCCGCTGGACAGCGCCAACGCTCAACGGGCCCGGCAGCGCAATCCCGATCAAGCGCCGCCATCGTCGAAATGTCGAGCCAGGCTTGCATCCACGCGCCAATCCGCCATTTTGAGGAGCGCGGCGCGATAGCGCGGAGCATTCACCATGGATATCGTCTTTTCCTCGACCACCAATCTGGCCGCGGCCACCCGCGACCGTACGGTTTCCGCAATAGAGGTGCTGGACGCGCATCTGGCGCAGATCGACAGGCACAATGAGGCGGTCAACGCAGTCGTAACCCTCGATCGGGACGGTGCGCGGCAACGCGCTGGCAAGGCCGACGAAGCCCAGGCGCGCGGCGAGGCCCTTGGGCCGCTACACGGCGTGCCGTTCACACTGAAGGACACGCACGAAACAGCGGGCATGAGAACCACCGTCGGCTTCCCGGCTTTCGCCGACTTTGCCCCGAGGGCAGACAGTCCGGTCGTTGCCTGGCTGAAGGCGGCAGGCGGCATACTGGTGGGCAAGACGAACGTGGCGACAATGCTCGGTGACTGGCAGTCGAGCAATCCGCTGTTCGGCCGCACCGGCAATCCCTGGAATCTCCAGCGCACCGCCGGCGGCTCCAGTGGCGGTGCGGCGGCGGCGCTCGGCACCGGAATGACGCCGTTCGAGGTCGGCACCGACATGCAGGATTCGATCCGGCTGCCGGCCGCCTTTTGCGGCGTCTGCGGCCTCAAGCCGACCGAGCACCGCGTCTCGCTCGCCGGCGCCTTCCCCGATCCAGGCGGGGCGCCGCGCAGCGTGAGGCTGATCTCCTGCCTCGGACCGATGGCACGCAGCGTCGAAGACCTGGTACTGATCTACCGCCTTATTGCCGGGCCGGATGGAAGCGATACCGACCTTGCGCCGGTACCGGTCGAAGACATGCCGGAGCTGGATCTGACGACGCTGCGCATTGCCTTCGCGCCGTCCTTCCCAGGTTTTCCGGTGGCAGGCGAGATCAGGGCTGCGGTCGAAAGCCTGGCAAAGGAGCTTCAGGCGGCAGGCGCGATCGTCGAGGAGGCCAAATTGCCGAAGCTCGACCTGCACGACGATCTGGAGCAAGGCGGCGCGCTGATCGGCATGATGCTGGAGGCGGCCCAGCCCGAACCGCGGGAGAAGCCGACACGGGTCTCGCGCTGGTTCGAGGCGCTCGCCCGCCGCGACCGCTCCATCCTGGCGTGGGAACGGTTCTTCGACGGCTGCGACGCCTTGCTGTGCCCGGTCGCCATGGCCACCGCCTTCCCGCATTGCGATCCGGGAACGTCGATCGAGGTCGACGGTAGCGAGCAAAGCTACTGGATGCTGCCGGCCTATGGCGCGGTGTTCAATTACAGCGGCCACCCCGCACTGTCGCTGCCCTGCGGACAGGACAGCAATGGCCTGCCCATCGGACTACAGCTTGTTGGCAAACGCTGGTCGGAGTCGCGCCTGCTCGGGATCGCCAGGGCAATCGAGCCGCTGGCCGGCGGCTTTCGCCGTCCGCCCGGTTATTGAGTAAACCGCCCCAGCCCGTAGGGATCAAGCAGCGGATCGCGCTCGCCATCGAGGATTTCGCGGGCGGCGAACAGGCCGACGGCCGGTGCCAGCGTGATGCCGGAATGCATGACCGCGACGTAGACGCCGCTCGTGCCTTCGGCGCGGCCAATGATCGGAAAGCCATCGACCGGCGTCGGCCGATAGCCAATGGTGTGGAAATCGAGTTCCAGCTCATCCGCGCCGCGCAGCATCGCCTTCATCGCCGCAAACAGGTCGCGGGCGGTGGCCGCAGCATCCATGCCGGGATCGGCGCCGCCGAAATCCGAGCCCGCGATGATGCGGCCTTCCGCCGTCTGGCGCATATGCAGGCGGTCGCCGATCACCAGGCCGTTGAGCAGCTTTTCGTAGGGGCGCGAATGCACGATCAGGCCGGGTGGCGTCTCGATCGGCAGTTCTATCCCGGCTGTTGCCGCTAGTGCCGGAGAGCCGGCTCCGGCCGCGATCACCACCTCGTCGGCAGCAATCCGCCCGCCGGATGTATCGACGCCGGCAATCCTGCCGTTGGCTTGCACCAGAGCGGTGACGGTCGTCTCGGCTACAATTCGCGCGCCGCGCCGTTCGGCGTCGGCCAGCAGTGCTTGCGTGGCGGCGACCGGCTCGGCGACACCTTCCTCGGCGACATAAAGGGCGAAATCGGGAAGTTCGGCCAGATTGGGCTCGATACGCGCCGCTCCGGCACGGTCGACACGCTCGATGCCGTAGCCCCATGCGGAGTGCTCGGCCGCATAGGCCTCAAGCTCGGGACGTGGCAGGTCCCAGCACAAGCCACCGCACCACTGCAACGGGATGCCGGGCACCTCGTTCGCCAGCCGCGTCCATTCGGCCATCGACCGAATGCGTAGGCGGAAATAGACCTCCGGATTGCCCCAGCTGGCATTGATCCAGGCAAAGGAATTCGGTGTCGCGACGCCGCCGGCGCCGCTGCCGGCAATGACCGTCACCTTTGCTCCGGCCCTGGTCAGGTGCCAGGCGATGGAGGCGCCGATGATGCCGGCGCCGATGACGATGACTTGTTTCGCCGCTGTCATGCTTCACTCCTCGTTCCAACGCCACCACTGCGATGCCATTGCCCGTGGGTTCTGCCAAGAGCGCGCGGTATAAAATATGCTTCTTGACTTTAATACGTACGTACGTATTATACCGGCATGGCTAGACATTCACTTCGCGAAAAACTTCTCGACGCCGGTTTCAACACCATCTGGAATTCCGGCTATTCGTCCGCCGGCGTACGCGACATCGTCGCCGCGGCCGATGCCCGCCCGGGGTCCTTCACCAATCATTTTGTCTCCAAGGAGGCGTTCACCGGCGAGGTGCTGGACCGCTATTTCGCCTATGTGAGCGGTTTGGTGGAGCAGGCCCTTGCTCGGGACGGCACGCCCCCGGTCGGGCGCTTGCGCCGCTATCTCGAAATCATCACGTCGAAGCTGGAGGCGCATGATTGGGCACGGGGCTGCATGATCGGCAATCTCAGCCTCGAGACGGCGGCTCACAGCGAGGCGCTGAGGCTGCAACTCGTCGCCATTTTCGAACGCTGGCGTAAGCCCTTTGCCGAATGCATCGCCGAGGGCCAGGCGGCTGGCGACATCACCGACGCGTTCGATGCCGAGGACCTCGCCGATTTCCTGTTGAGTTCCTGGCAAGGCGCGATGCTGCGCATGAAGGTGGAGCGCAGTCCCGAACCGCTCGAGCGTTTCAAGAATATCGTCTTCAAAACAGTCTTCGCAAAAAGGAGCTGATCCGATGAACCCGAAACTCGAAAAGCGCACAATGTTGCCACGCTCGCAAGTCGCGGTGCTCGATTCCACCATCTCCTATGTCGAGGCAGGCACGGCTGGCCCGACGGTACTCTTGCTGCACGGCAACCCGACGTCGTCCTACATCTGGCGCGACATCATCCCGCATGTGGCGCCGTTCGGCCGCTGCATAGCGCCCGACCTGATCGGCTATGGCCAGTCCGGCAAGCCGGACATCGACTATCGCTTCTTCGACCACGTCCGGTATCTCGACGCCTTCATCGAGACGCTTGGCATCACCGACATGGTTGTCGTCGCGCAGGACTGGGGCACCGCGCTCGCCTTCCATCTCGCCGCACGGCGGCCGCAGCGGATCCTCGGCCTCGCCTTCATGGAATTCATCCGCCCCTTCGAGAGTTGGGACGATTTTCACCAGCGTCCGCAGGCGCGCGAATTGTTCAAGGCAATGCGCACGCCTGGCGTCGGTGAGAAGCTTGTCCTGGAAGACAACGTCTTCGTCGAAAAGGTGCTGCCGGCTGCGGTGCTGCGCACGATGAGCGATGAGGAAATGGCCGCCTACCGGGTGCCGTTCCCGACGCCGCAATCGCGCAAGCCGATCCTGCGGCTGCCGCGCGACCTGCCGATCGAAGGCCAGCCCGCCGATGTCGCCGCCATCAGCGAGCACGACCATCGGGCGCTCCGGGCATCCTCCTACCCGAAGCTGCTTTTCTCAGGCGATCCCGGCGCCCTCGTCTCGCCGCAGGCGGCACGGGGCTTCGCGGCTGGGCTGAAGAACTGCCGCCTGATCGATCTCGGACCCGGCGCGCATTATCTGCAGGAGGACCATGCCGACAGGATCGGCATCGCAATTGCCGAGTGGATTCCGGAGGTGGCCTTCGAGAGCCGAGCGACCGAATCGGCCTGACGTCGGGACGTGAACCGGCGGCTGCGGCAGCCGGAGAGGTCGACAGCACTGCACTCGGGTTCCAGGCGATGGAGGCGCCAATGATGCCGTATCCAATGACGATGATGTTCTTGCTCGCGGCCGTGTACCTTCAAACGCCCAGGACTTCTTGCCCTCATTGCCACCATGCTACAGACTTGCCAAGAGCGTTGCCGGGACCGCTCTCGAAGCGGGTCGATGACGATCGCCTCACTGGAAACGTTCAGCTCAATCACATGAGGGTCATTTGCGCCGCTGGATAAAAGGGCTGGTTTTTGCTGCAGCCGGAGCCGCCATTGTTTATGCCGTCTTCTTCGGCCCGCTGCCGATCGTTCGATCTTGGTGGCAGGACGACAACTGGCTGGATCCTTTGCATAAGCGCCATCGCATTGCTGACGGTTTGGTGCTGACCGGGGCGTTGGTTGGGAAATCGCGGGCAGAAGTTGTTGCCATGCTCGGCGAGCCGCCGAAGACGGACTATTTCGAGGACTGGAGTCTGGTTTATATTCTTGGTTCGGAAAGAGGATTTTTTTCGATCGACTCTGAATGGCTGGTTATGCGCCTGGATGACGCTGGCTCGGTCACGCAGGCGGCTATCGTCAGAGACTGAACCTGCTGCCGGGGTATCAGCGGTGTTTCCGTTCGACAGGCCGGAAAAGCGCTGCTAGAAGCCCGCGCCACAGACAGGATTCCATGAAATTGGCTGAAGACATCGAACAAGCGGTATCGCGCCGCCGCACTTTCGCGATCATTGCCCACCCCGACGCCGGCAAGACGACGCTCACCGAAAAACTGCTTTTGTTCGGCGGCGCCATCCAGCTTGCCGGCGAGGTCAAGGCCAAGAAGGACCGCATCCAGACCCGCTCGGACTGGATGAAGATCGAACGCGAGCGCGGCATTTCGGTGGTCACCTCGGTGATGACCTTTGAATACGAGGACACCGTCTTCAACCTGCTCGACACGCCCGGCCACGAGGATTTCGCCGACGACACCTATCGCACGCTGTCGGCGGTCGACAGCGCGGTCATGGTGATCGACGCCGCCAAGGGCATCGAGCCGCGCACGCTGAAACTGTTCGAGGTCTGCCGGCTGCGCGACATCCCGATCATCACCTTCGTCAACAAAATGGACCGCGAAAGCCGAGACCCATTCGACATCCTCGACGAGATCGAGCAGAAGCTGGCACTGGATACAGCGCCGATCACCTGGCCGATCGGCCGCGGCAAGACCTTTTCCGGGACCTACCATCTGGCGCTGAACGCGGTGCGCAAGGGCGACGCCGAAAAGGAGCGCACGCCGGTCAACGGCCCCGATTCCAACCGCGTCGCCGGCCTGTTGCCGGAGAACGAGCGGGAGGCCTTCATCGAGGAGCTGGAGCTGGCGCGCGCGGCCTGTCGCCCGCTCGACCTCGACGCCTTCCGCGAGGGCCATTTGACGCCGGTCTATTTCGGCTCGGCGCTGCGCAATTACGGTGTGCGCGACCTGATCGAGGCGCTCGGCGCCTATGGGCCGCCGCCGCGCGCGCAGGAGGCCGACAGCCGCAAGGTCGAGGCGACCGAGGACAAGATGACCTCCTTCGTCTTCAAGATCCAGGCCAATATGGACCCCAACCATCGCGACCGCATCGCCTTCGTCCGCGTCTGCTCCGGCAAGCTCGAGCGCGGCATGAAGGCCAAGCTGGTGCGCACGGGAAAACCGATGAGCCTGTCGGCACCGCAATTCTTCTTCGCCCGCACCCGCGTCACGGCCGACGAGGCGTTCGCCGGCGATGTCGTCGGCATCCCCAACCACGGCACGCTGCGCATCGGCGACACGCTGACCGAAGGCGAGGAGATCCTGTTTCGCGGCGTGCCGAATTTCGCGCCTGAAATCCTGCGCCGCGTTCGCCTCGGCGATGCCATGAAAGCCAAGAAGCTCAAGGAAGCGCTGCACCAGATGGCCGAGGAAGGCGTCGTGCAATTGTTCTCGCCGGAGGACGGCTCGCCAGCCATCGTCGGCGTCGTCGGCGCCCTGCAGCTCGACGTCTTGAAGGAGCGGCTAAACTTCGAATACACACTGCCGGTCGATTTCGAGATGTCGCGCTTTTCCGTCTGCCGCTGGATATCGGCCGACGACAGGGCCGAACTCCAGCGCTTCATCGAGGCGCATCGCGGCGACATCGCGCGCGATCTCGACAACGATCCGGTGTTCCTCGCCCAGCACGCCTTCTCGCTCAACTACGAGGCCGAGCGCTGGAAGGCGATCCGCTTCACCGCGGTCAAGGATTATCAGGTCCGCGACAGAGCGGCTTGACGCGCCCCTTCCCTTCTCCCTTTGTGAGACCTTTGCACAGAAGCCGATTGGTGATTCTGTGATGATGGTCGAAGCAGGGAGATTCGGGATGGCGGATCGTGTTCTG